>CALWIU010000001.1 GCA_944380845.1 uncultured Clostridia bacterium
GGAAATCTGCCATCACAGAATGCGCGGACACAATCCGCGATTTGCAGAAACAGTCCGAACAACTCAAGGCAGTGAAGCTCCGGCTGTATGAGAAATACACTTCCGGCAGCATCACAAAGGCTGAATACCTCAAGCGGAAAGCAGAGACGGATGCGAAGATGTCTGAGAATGAAGAAGCAATCCGGCAAGGCCATGAGCGGATGCAAGAGCTTGACTCTGAACATCCCTGTTCGGATGAAAGGCTTGATGCGGTGCTCGGCGAATACCAGAAAGGCGAAGGACTTACATACGAGCTTGCTCATGCTCTAATCTCCGCTATCTATGTTCATGGGCATGACAGTATCGAAATCGTCTGGATGTTCAAAGACATCTTTGAGGATGCAGAAATCTAATAGGCTGAATGTTACAAGCCGTTCACGGGTGGTCTTCCACCTATGAACGGCTTGTAAAATCTCAAAAATTTTTTAGTTCCTACTTGACACAAGAAGACCAATCCCGTCTCGGCAGAGATTACCTGCAGACAGGAATGCTGATGGAAATTACCTTCCCGCAGTACGATGTTCGCTTTATCGCTGTTAATGACGGAGTAGATAGTGCAAACGGCGTCAGCGATTTCTCAGGAATCAAAAATTATTTCAATGATTTTTATGCGAGAGATACCAGCCGAAAAATCCGTGCGGTACAAAGAGCAAAGGGTGAACGCGGAGAGAGAGTCGGGACAACCATTCCCTATGGGTATATGAAGAACCCTGACAACCCGAAACGGTTCATTCCCAATCCAGAAACCGCGCCGATTGTTAAAAAAATCTTTGAGATGTACGCAAACGGCATTGGTATTGTAAAAATCTGTGACATTCTTTCCAAAGAGCAGATTGTGTCTCCAAGCGTATATGCTTTCAAATCAACCGGAAGTAAATCAGGCCATCCCGATTTAACAAGACCGTATCACTGGGCGCAGACAACCGTCCGAAAGATGTTAGTGAATCAGGAATATGTGGGAGATACCGTAAACTTCAAAACCTATTCCAAATCCAACAAGCTGAAGAAACGGCTGAAGAATGATCCTGAAAATATTCTCATCTTTGAAAATACCCACGAGGCAATTGTTGACCGTAAAACCTTTGAACTGGTGCAAAAGCATTTTGCAGGGCGAAGGCGTCCCGACAAGCAAGGCGAGATGGACAAATATGCCGGATATCTTTTCTGCGGTGATTGCGGAAAGCGCTTGTATCTGCACAGAGGGAAAACCATCAAACCGGAAAACAACGCATTCCAATGTGGCGGTTTTCAGACAAGAAGTACAGACTGTACTGCACACTATATCCGAGAGAATGTGCTTGACCAAATTGTACTGCACAATTTAAAAACGGTAACAGCCTATGCAAGAGAACAGCCGGAAGAATTTTATGCGATAGCAATCCAGAACGGTGAAACGGAAGCGAAAAAGTTCTACACAACAGCAGTGCGTGAAAAGGCGCAGATTGAAAAGCGTATCAAGGAACTGGATAACATTATCCGATGCCTATACGAGGACAGGGTATGCGGACGGCTTACACCAGAACGGTACGATGTGATGTCGGATGGATATGAGCAGGAGCAATCAGAACTGCGGCAGAAGCTGACTTCCATTACTGAACGCATCAATGAAATGGATATGCGAGAGATGAGCATCCGAGAATTTATGGACAAGGCAAAATCTTATGTTGAGATGCCAAAGCTGACAGCCGAACTGCTGCGGGTATTTATCCGCAAAATCGAAGTGTACGAGAAGCCGGAAAAGTATTCGCGTACCTGCGGAAACCCAATCGTGATCCACTATGCGTTCCAGCTGCCCGAACAAAACGGTATGCCCGCTTCAGAAAATGTGATGCGCCCCATTCAACAGACTGCCTAAAAAGCAGAAACCGGAAGGCAAAATGCCTTCCGGTTTCATACCGCCCCCAATTCTCCGTTAAGAACATCACGGAAAACGGGGCGCGTTTTTTTTGCAAAAGAGGGTTCAGCGGAAAATCTCTGTCATGGCGCGACGCAGTTCGCCGTCCTTATCGGTCAGTTCTTGCCAACAGAAAATGCCGCCGAAGCCTTTTTCTTCGATATAGGCGATTTTTAGGCGAATGGCGTCTGGGGTGTCCAGTCCCAGAACAGAGCCATCCGTAAAAACGACCCGATTCTGTTCATCCGATGGCTCCAGCTGGGCTTTTCCCTCCTGCACCTGTTTCATGGCACGGTCATACCCCATCCAGTTACGGTTTTCGTCTTTGCTTCTGCCGTAAAACGGTACGCCCAAAAGCAGTTGCCGGGGACTGTATCCCTGTGCCAGCCAGCCTTCCATGGCATTTTTGGTCAGAAGCATGGAGCTGTGATCCGTGTCCGCCATATCATAGGTCATAATATTGACATAGTCCAAAAGACCAGAGAGCGTTTTGTTTTCCAATCGGTTCCAATGGTCAGACCCCATAGCGCTGGTTAACAGTCGATTGCCCAGTGTTTTGCGGAGCGATTCACAAAGCAGGGTAAAATCATGGACACAATGCTCACACGCCAGTACGCCACAATGCGGAATGCCGGGAAATTCCCAGTCCAGATCGATTCCGTCCAGCGAAAATTCTTCGCAGAGAGCTCGTGCCTTGTCAGCAAAGGCCTGTCGATTTTCTTCGGTGCGTGTCGCCGGGCAGAAAAAATCGGCAAAGGCACCGCCAATGGACAGAAGCAGTTTGCTATCTGCTTTTTGCTGTTGGATTGCCTGCTGTATCAAACGAATACCGGCGGATACTTCATCGGAAACAATGGGAAGATAAAATCCGGATTTTTCCTCTTTTTTCAGCACGGAAAACGCAATGAAAACATGGGTGATATGGGGAAAATCGATAAGATCCAACTGTTCTTTCTGCACACCCGCTGCGGGAAGATAGCTGCCGGAAAGATAACGCATCGAAAAATATCTCCTTTGTTTTGACTGATTCTATATGATTAGCTGATGGCGTGTAAGGGGATAAGTAATCATACACATAAAATTCTCGCGCCGCCCAGTAAAACATCCCCGTCATAAAAGGCGGCGGTTTGACCGGGCGCGGCAAAGGTTTGCTTTTGGGAAAGGGTGATTTGCCAGTTTGTTTCTGACAGCGGTGTGATCTCGGCGGAAATCGGACGGGCGGTGCTGCGGATTTTGACCTGCGCCGAAAAAGGTTTTTCAGGCGGTTTGCCATTGATCCAGTGGGGATTTTCTACCGTAAGACTGGTAATGTACCGCTCATCCTCTCTGCAAAGCGTAACCGTGTTGTTTTTTGGATCCAGCGACTGGACATACATCCGTTCACCCATTGCAATTTCCAATCCTCTGCGCTGACCAAGGGTATAGTGCAGAATCCCCCGGTGCATACCGATTTTTTCTCCGCTTGTATTCAGGAAGTAACCGGGCTCAGCGCGCAGACCGCCAGCGTGGATCAGGAAAGAAGCATAATCTTTCCCGGGAATAAAACAGACTTCCTGACTGTCTTTTTTGGCGGCGCAGGGCAGCCCGCTTTCAGCTGCGATGGCGCGTACCTGATCCTTGGTATAGGCGGCCAGCGGAAAGACAGCGCTGTCTGCCTGTTCCTGTGTCAAATAGGAAAGAAAATAGCTTTGATCTTTTGCGGACGGATGGCGAAGCAGGCGCGTATGACCCATTGGTGTTTTGTCTGTCTTTACATAATGCCCAGTGGCAACAGCGGTGCAGCCGTGTTTCTCTGCGAAGGCAAGCAGGGACGCGAACTTCACAAACGGATTGCAGCGAACACAGGGATTGGGGGTGCAGCCATTTTTGTATTCGTCAATAAAGTTTTGAATGACCAGCTTTTGAAACTGCTCATGCCGATCGTCAAAGAACAGGGGAATGCCGACTCGATCCGCCGCAGCGCGTGCATCTGTCATGGCTGCTTCCCGGGCAGGGGAGGGCGGTTGTAAAAGCAGCATCAATCCGGTAACACTCCATCCGGCTTTTTTCAGCAGCAAAGCGGCGACACTGGAATCCACACCGCCGCTCATCCCTAAGATAATTTTTTTTTCCATGCAGGCGGCCTCATTATTTGAAAATTAAAAAAGTCTTGACATAATAAGTATTTTTGCAAAAAAAGTCAAGTTTTTTTCATATTTTATCATAAATTCTCTTGAAATGGAAGTGCCTGAGGTGTAAAATATAGTTAGATAGATGGTTATCTTGCGGTATTGTGCGCTTTGACGGAAAAATAAAAAACGCTTTAGCCCCGCAATTGCCGATGTGGATCCGATTCCGGGGCAGATACGGCAAAAAACAGCTTGCCGTATTTTTTTTGTTTTCAGGAAAGCGCGCGTGAAACGGCGGGGCATTTGTATTGAGTAGAAAGGTGGATGATTGATTGCATGAAGGGAGATCTTCATTGTCATACTCGCTTGTCCGATGGTTCGGTCGGCATTGAAGAGATCGTAGCCCTGGCAAAGAAAAAGGGGTTGGATGTGATTGCGATCACAGATCATGATTGTTTGGCGGGAACGGTTCGCGGCAAAATTCTGGGTGAAAAGCAGGGCGTCCGCGTCATTGCCGGCGTAGAGATTTCCTGTACGGATAAAATCAGCGGAAAAAATGTACATATGCTTTGTTATATGCCGGACTCTCCGGATCGTTTGGAGGGGCTTTGCCATAAAAACCAGGTGATCCGCAAAAAAGCCGGGCAGATTATGATGCTCAAAGCCGCTGAGCGGTTCAGCATCGGGGCGGATTTTATTTTGAAGCGCTCAGGCGGTTCAACGAATTTATATAAACAACATATTATGCACGCGCTGATGGAGGCCGGCTGCACCGACACCATTTGCGGAAAATTATATGAAGAACTGTTTTTGCGCCGCGGCGATAAAAATATTGCTGTGAATCCGATTTTCCCTTCGCCTGAAAGCGTGCTGGAGGCCATTCAAAATGCGGGTGGTATTGCGGTGCTTGCGCATCCGGCTCATTTCGGTAATTTTGATACGCTGGAGCGTCTGATAGATTTGGGTTTGGACGGCGTAGAGGTTTACCATCCCTCTGCCTCCGATGAAGATACTGCGAAATTACTCAAAATTGCCAAAGAACATAAACTTCTTGTAACAGGCGGCAGTGATTTTCACGGTATGTATGGAAAAACCTGTTTGTCGATTGGTTCCTATGGTATCAGTGATAAACAGTTGGATGATTTCTTGAATTACAAAGCCCGCAAAAAACGCCAGCAGAAGCGCTTGGAGGCAAAATTGGCGCAGCAGGCGTAAGACAGGAAAATCCAAAAATTGTCTTGATTTACCATTCATAATATAGTAAAATGAAACGGTAAAAGCGAAATTCAGGAGGCTTATGTTATGTTAGTATCCGCTAAAGAAATGTTGACCAAAGCGAAAGCCGGTCATTATGCTGTCGGTCAATTCAATATTAACAACCTTGAGTGGACCAAATCCATCCTTTTGACCGCCGAAGAATTGAAATCCCCTGTGATTCTTGGCGTGTCGGAAGGCGCCGGCAAATATATGTGCGGCTTTAAAACCGTTGCCGCCATGGTCAAGGCGATGATTGAGGAATTGAATATCACCGTTCCCGTGGCGCTGCACTTGGATCATGGCACTTATGAAGGCGCGAAAAAATGTATCGAAGCAGGTTTTTCTTCCGTTATGTTTGACGGCTCTCATTATCCGATTGAAGAAAACATCGAAAAAACAAAAGAGCTTGTCGCTATTTGTAATGAAAAAGGCCTTTCGCTGGAAGCGGAAGTCGGCGCCATCGGCGGCGAGGAAGACGGCGTTATCGGCGGCGGTGAGGTTGCCGATCCCGACGAATGCAAACGCATTGCCGATTTGGGCGTAACCATGCTGGCTGCCGGTATCGGTAATATCCATGGTAAATATCCGGAAAACTGGCCCGGCCTTCGTTTCGATGTGCTGGCTGCCATTCAGGAAAAAACCGGCACCATGCCGCTGGTTTTGCACGGTGGTACCGGAATTCCTGCTGATATGATTCAAAAGGCCATTTCGCTTGGTGTATCGAAGATCAATGTTAATACCGAGTGCCAGCTTAGTTTTGCTGCTGCTACCAGAGCCTATATTGAGGCGGGCAAAGATTTGCAGGGCAAAGGATTTGATCCCAGAAAACTGCTTGCTCCCGGTGCACAGGCGATTCGTGATACCGTTAAAGAAAAGATGGAACTTTTCGGTTCTGTCGGCAAGGCATAAGGATGTAATGGATCCTGATCGCGTTGTAGCTTATGCAGACGAAACCCCGTCCCCTTTGTGGGGGCGGGGTTTTATTTGCTGCAAGGTCAGTTTTGACTGAAAACCGGACGAAGCTGTTTCCCGGCAAGGGCGGCTGCAACGGCTTCGTTGCAGCGCGAAAAATCTGCAACAATGGAAGTCGGCTTGCCTTCCGGTTCGTCCTGTTGATAGGGTACAAAATAATAGTGACGGCGATTTTGCAATTCGCCGATATTTTTTGCGGCGGCAGCCAGCGCGTCGTTTGTTGAAACGGCAATGATGACGGGGCGCTGGTTGCGCAAGTGCGATTTTGCTGCCAGCGTGACCGGTGTATCGGCGATCCCGGCGGCGAGTTTTGCCAGGGTATTGCCTGTGCAGGGGCAGATCAGCAGCGCGTCCAGTAACTTTTTGGGGCCGATTGGTTCGGCGGCTTCAATGGTATGGATGATCGGATGGTCGCAAATTTCTTCGATCTCTCGATTAAAATCGGCGCTTTTTCCGAAACGCGTGTCAAGGGAATATGCGTTGAAAGATAAAATCGGCAGAAGCCGATAGCCGTCATCCCGTAAATGACGCATGGCGGTAAGCGCTTTTTGAAAAGTACAGAAAGACCCGGTCAATGCGAAACCGATGGTGGGACTGTCAGACATCAGGATTCCTCCTTGTTTTCTTGAATCAGCCGGTCGATGGTATCGGCAAGAATTTCTCCGGCTGTTTTTGGCGCGACTTTGCCGGGCAAAGATGCCGCTTTAATAAGCCGCAAACCCTCTTTTGCCGCCAAATCAAAATCGATGCCGAAGGGTGCGGATGAAATTTCGATCAGAATCGATTCTTTTGACAGACGGGGCAAAAGGTTTTCATCAATCACCTGATGCGGAATGGTATTAACTACCGCGTCAAAATCCGCCTTTGCGCCCGGCAAATCAGACAGCGGCAGCGTTTTTAATCCCCGCGCAGCAGCTTGTTTTCTTGCTTCGGGGCTTCGCGCTGTGACGGTGACGGTACTTCCGTTTTTTTTCAGAAGGGACGCAATTGCTTTTCCGCAGCGGCCGTAGCCCGCAACCAGAATCCGGCTGCCGCGGACGGTGACAGGCATTTCCTGAATCAAAAGTCCCAGTACGCCTTCCGCCGTGGGAAGAGCGTTTCTGGTAATCAGTTCTTCATCTCGGTAATAGTCCTTGTGGACAATCCCCTTTTCCGCTAACTGTTCATGAAGAGCAAAAGGGATCATTCCGCCTAAGATCAGCTTATTGTTCGGCAACAGGGAAGATATGGCGGAAAGCGGGAAGGGTGTGTCGCACAAAGGGGCATTGACGGTTTTTCCGTCCCGTGTGACCGGCAGCGGCAGCAGCAGGACATCGCAGTCGTCAAAGGCTTCTTTCAGGAATGGAGCATCCCCCGGTTTTTGTTTGTCAAAAAGCAACAGGGCAGTGCGGTAGCCTTTTTTTTGCAGCGCACGGTTCATATAAAGCTGGCGGATGTCTCCGCCTAAGATCAGCAGTTTCATGGATAGGTTCCTTTCGGTGTTTCTCCCGGTACAGCCGGAGCTAATACATCATATGTTTTTTTATGTTTTTCGTTCAGCTTTCGGGATTTGAAAAAAAGAGGTTGACAAAAATGTTTTTTTATGTTAAAGTAAGACTACCTCTTTATGAGGGTTCTTTTTTTGTGCCCTGCAAACAAGAGGGAGGCTACATAATTTAATGGAGGTGCCGTTATGAGAGTTAAGATAACTCTTGCCTGCACAGAGTGCAAGCAGCGTAATTACAACACAATGAAGAACAAAAAGAACACCCCTGACAGGCTGGAGATGAACAAGTATTGCAGATTCTGCAAAAAGCACACGCTCCACAGGGAAACCAAATAAGTTTGGGGAGGTAAATTTTAATGGCTGACAACAACGAAAAGCTTTCCAAGGAAGAAGCCAAAGCTGCAAAAGAAGCGGCAAAGGCTGCTGAAAAAGAAAGAAAAGAGCGCATTAAAAGAAACAAACCCAAAGATGAGAATCGCCCGAATGTTTTTGTTCGCATGGGAAACGCCATCAAGCGCTTCTTTAAGGATTTCAGAGGTACCTGTAAAAAGGTTATTTGGCCCGATGGCAAAACGGTGCTCAAAAGCTCCGGCGTTGTTATCGTCTGTGTCCTGATTGTCGGTATCGGTATCTGGATTGTCGACTGGGGTCTTTCCAATGCAGTTCAGGCATCTACGGAGGCACTTGCCGAGCTTGGCGACGGCAACGAGGCCGTTGAAGAGGAAGGCGTGACCGGTACTGCCGATCAA
Organism: uncultured Clostridia bacterium; assembly: GCA_944380845.1. GTDB lineage: Bacteria > Bacillota > Clostridia > Oscillospirales > Acutalibacteraceae > RGIG2774. The sequence goes on from CALWIU010000001.1 coordinate 8,506, forward strand.
GAGGAAGAAGCCGGCGATTCCGTGCAGGAGGATGTTGGTACAACTGCCGCCGGCGAATGAGCCGGACAGTATGCCGTTTGATTGGCGGTTTTGAAGGAGTGTGCATTTTTTCATGACATTTGAGGACGCGAAATGGTATGTCGTGCATACCTATTCCGGCTACGAAAACAAAGTAGCGTCAAATATCGAAAAGGTCGTGGAAAACCGCAAAATGCACGACCAGATTCTGGAAGTGAAGGTTCCCACTGAGCTTGTCACGGAAGTAAAAGATGACAAGAAACGGGAAGTGGAACGCAAGATCTTTCCCGGCTATGTGCTGGTGAAACTCGCTGTTTTCTATGACGAAAAAACCGGCGGGTTAAAAATGACCGATGAAGCGTGGTATGTGGTGCGCAATACGCGCGGCGTGACGGGCTTTGTCGGACCGGAAAGCAAACCCGTTCCGCTGACAGAAAAAGAAGTAATTGACCTGGGTGTTGAAAAGCGCGTTGTCGAGGTTAATTATGAAGTCGGCGATACGGTAAGCGTAGTCGGAGGTCCGTTCGATGGGTTCACCGGTACGGTTGACGCATTGGATGTAGATCACGATATGGTTCGTGTTATCATTTCCATGATGGGCAGAGAGACGCCCATTGAACTCGGTTTGGATCAGGTAGAGATTCTCGAGTGATTTTTTGGTAAAACGCGGCTTTTGCCGCTTTTATGAAAGCGCTGGCTTTCGTGGGAGGGATGGTATATCCCGCCACTACCACATTTTTTTGGAGGTGCAAATATGGCACAGAAAGTTATCGGTTATATTAAGCTTCAGATCCCTGCGGGTAAAGCAACGCCCGCTCCCCCTGTAGGTCCTGCTCTTGGTCAGCATGGTGTCAACATCATGGCGTTCACAAAAGAATTCAATGAGCGCACCAAGAACGATATTGGATTGATTATCCCCGTTGTGATTACGGTTTTTGCCGATCACAGCTTTACCTTTGTTACCAAAACACCCCCCGCGGCTGTCCTGATCAAAAAGGCGTGCAACATCGAAAGCGGTTCCGGTGTGCCCAACAAGACAAAGGTTGCTTCCATTAGCAAAGAGCAGATTAAGAAAATTGCCGAGCAGAAGATGCCCGATTTGAACGCTGCTACCGTCGAAGCTGCGATGAGTATGATCGCCGGTACGGCGCGAAGCATGGGTGTCACTGTTACGGACTGACACCCCCTCGTGGGAGGAATTTCCGAATAACCACTTATGGGAGGTATATCCAACATGAAACACGGAAAAAAATATACAGAGAGCGCAAAGCTCGTTGATAGAACCAAACTTTATGAAAGCGAAGAAGCCATGGCTCTGGTAATCAACACTGCTAAGGCAAAATTTGATGAAACCGTTGAGATCCATGTGCGTCTTGGCGTTGACTCCCGTCACGCTGACCAGCAGGTCAGAGGCGCGGTTGTGCTGCCCAACGGCACCGGCAAAACTGTTCGTGTTGCCGTTTTTGCAAAGGGCGATGCTGCCAAAGCAGCTGAAGCAGCCGGTGCGGATATCGTCGGTGCGGAAGAGCTGGTTCAGAAAATCCAGAGTGAAAACTTCCTTGACTTTGATGTCTGCATTGCGTCTCCCGACATGATGGGTCTTGTGGGCCGTCTCGGTAAAATCCTTGGTCCCAGAGGCTTGATGCCCAGCCCGAAGGCGGGTACTGTTACCCCCGATGTGGCAAAAGCCGTTACCGAAGCGAAAGCCGGTAAAATCGAGTATCGTCTGGATAAGACCAATATCATTCATTGCCCGATTGGCAAAGTTTCTTTCGGTCCTGAAAAACTGGCGGAAAACTTTAATACGCTGATGGAAGCCATCGGCAGAGCCCGTCCGTCCGCTACCAAGGGGCAGTATATTCGTTCTTGCGCGGTTGCCTCTACTATGGGCCCCGGCATTAAGGTAAACTTTAATAAATACCTGAATATGCAGATTTCCGCCGACTAATCATAAAAAAGAGTTGACAAACGCATCCATAGGGTGCTATAATATGAAAGCTGTTCTGAAGACAGCAGGTGCATTTATTGCATAAAGGTTCCGCCGCCTGCCGAGGAAACGCGAAAAACTTGCTCCGTTATTTAGCGGTGTTTCTGTCGATTTCGCCTTCTCCGGTTTTGCGGGGAAGGCTTTTATTATTCCTTATAAGGCAGGTGAATGATTTGCCAAGTCAGGTCGTTTTGGAAGCAAAGAAACAGCAGGTCGCTCAGATCCATGAAAACATCACCAAGGCCTGCGCCGGTGTTATTGTTGATTACAAGGGAATTTCCGTTGCCGACGATACCGCTCTGCGCAAGGAATTGCGTGAGGCAGGCGTTCAGTATCATGTAGTGAAAAACACACTTCTGAAGCTTGCTTTGGACGGAACAGGGCTGGAAGGTCTGGATTCCGTTTTGGAGGGCACAACCGCTCTTGCCGTCAGCGAAGACGATTATACCGCGTCTGCTCGTATTCTTGCAAAGTTCGCCGATTCTCATAAGACCTTTGCTCTTAAGGGTGGTTTCCTTGATGGTGAAGTGATCAGCATGGAGAAGCTCGACGCGCTTGCCAAGCTTCCCACAAGAGAAGTTCTTCTTACTCAGGTCGCCTGTGTATTTCAGGCTCCGATGGCTTCCTTTGCCCGTGTAATCAAAGCATTAGCGGACAAGAAGGCCGAAGGCGCTCCCGCCGAGGACGCGCCCGCTGCTGAGGTTGCCGCCGAAGCTGCGCCTGCTGCTGAGCAAACTGAAGCTCCCGCAGCTGAATAATTTATGAATTATAATTTTGGAGGATACAAAAATGGCATCTGATAAAATCAATGCAATCGTTGACGCTGTCAGCGAGCTTTCCGTGCTGGAGCTTTCCGAGCTTGTCAGCGCTGTTGAAGAAAAATTCGGCGTTTCCGCCGCTGCTGCTGTTGCTGTTGCTGCACCCGCTGCTGATGCTGGCGCTGCTGCTGAAGAGAAAACAGAATTTGATCTGGTTCTGAGCGAAGTCGGTCCGAACAAGATCGCTGTTATCAAGGTTGTTCGCGAGCTGACCGGTCTTGGTCTTGCTGATGCGAAAGCTGTTGTTGACGGTGCTCCGAAAACCGTTAAAGAAGCTATGTCCAAAGACGACGCCGATGCTGCGAAAGAGAAACTGGAAGCTGCCGGCGCGAAAGTTGAACTTAAATAAGTTTTCTTCACAAAAAAACCGCTTTCTGAAAAGAAAGCGGTTTTTTTCTGTTTTACGCAGTCGATTTTTGCAAATCAGCGAAGCCCAACACTGTACCGCAAAATGCCTCTTGCATCTGAAGAATTAACTTTGCCGCTGTCGTTGAAATCTGCTGCTTTCTGACACGCTTCGCTGAGATCAATCAGATGGACGGCATAGCGCAGCGCCGATCGGGCATCGGTCGTATTGATTTTTCCATCGCTGTTGACATCCCTTTTTTGCACAATGATATAGGTGTCATTGCCGCATATCAGTGTGTCGCCCGTTGCGACAGTTGTACGGCCGCTTTGAGCTGTTTCGATGGTTACTTCCATGTTGGCAGCTTCTGAAAGAGCGGTCGGACTGATCGGATCGCCGCTTAGCAGAAGAAAGTCATCTTCGATTTGAATTTGCTGGTTGTTAAAAACAAGCGTTTCCGGTTTTTCCGAGTCTGTGCTTGAAGGAACCGGCGGTGTTTCCGGTTCGGTGGAAGGCGCAGTGGTTGGATTTGGGATCGTTTCGCTGTTAAATGGAACGCTGGGAGATACAGCTGTTTCACTTAAAAATTCGTATGCTACATCATAGAGGGTGCCTTTGTAGAACAGGCCGCCGTTGGTTTCCATGCTGCCCCATTTGCGGGCAATGTCTTCATAGCTGTCAGTTTCCGGATGAACGATCATTTCATCCGAAGTACTGCCGTACAGGAACCAGTCGGCCCATGCTGCCCAGCTGTTATATCCTTTATAAGTCCAGAGCGCCCACATGACATTCCGCGTATCATATACTTCAATGACATCGCGCAATTTCAAATCTTCTCCCGTCGGGTGAAACTCGCCGGCAAACAGAGGAACATTGTAGTTGCAAAGATAAGCGCGATCCACTCTGCCGGTGTAGTTAATCATATATTGATCGTATTGGTGGAACTGATACACGACATTGGTCCAGCCGCGGCTTTTCGGATTTGGAAGTTTCCCGACATCCCATGTGCCGATCATGGAGATCATTCGATCCGGATCGATCGCACGGATCGCACGGTACGCATCATCATAAAAATCATTGATTCGGCTGTGTATTCTCTGGATAATCGGTACATTGCACATGGGCTCGTTTAAGAGATCGAACATGGCAACGGCGGGATCGCCTGCAAAACGCTCAGCGATGACTTCCCATAATTCAACTGCCTGACGGCGATATTCTCTTCCCTGTGCATCCTGATCAAAGAAATGATAGTATTCGCCGTTTTCACTTTTTCTGCCGCAGTGGTCCTGCATTCCCTGACAGCCGTTGGCGCCATGAAGATCCGGTATGGCATATAATCCATATTTACGGCACATATCTACTGCCCATTCCAGACGGGACAAGTCTTTCTCGCCGTTTTCATCTAAGATCCATGTCCCGTTATCATCCGATTGGAAGTTGCGGTACCAAAAGGGAATGCGTACGCAATTGAAGCCCATATCCGCTATGTTTCGGAAATCGGTTTCCTGTATCCAGGCATCCTGATAAATGTCATAGAGCTCGTATGCTTTTTCTGTTCCGAACCGGGAGATCAGTGTTTCCAGCGTATAGTAATCGCCTTGTGTGCCGTTGTCAGTGGGCACGAACCAGTCTTCCTGAATTAACCATCCGCCAAGATTGATGCCGCGCAAAAAGACGCGCTCACCCTTTGTATTGACCAGATATTCCCCCTCAGCGTGCAGTGCGTCTGCCTCTGTGATCGGGTCATATCCGGTGTCAGCGGTGCAACCAACCCACAAAACACTTGTCGTAATGCTGATAGCCAATACAAATGCGAGGGCGCTGATCCATTTCTTTTTCATGGAAAAAACCTCCCCAATGTTTTATTTTTTTTATTATACAATACAATCCAGTACTTGTCCATATATTTTTTCATAAAAGCGTGCTATCTTTCGGCGAAATCGTAGATTGTCTTTTTGCGGACAGCGTGCTACAGTATAATCTTACAAGGAATGGCTGGTGATTTTTTGCTGAAAAATTATTTGGAAATCGGAAAAATTGTTTCAACTCATGGTGTGAAGGGAGAAGTGCGCGTACAGCCCTGGTGTGATTCTCCTCAATTTATGAAACAATTTAAAACCCTGTATTTTGATGGACAGGGAAGGGACGCCGTCGCTGTTACCGGCTGTCGTCCCCATGGAAATGTTGTTCTTTTAAAATTACAGGGAATTGATACACCGGAGGCCGCACGGGAGTTGCGCGGAAAGGTTTTATATATGCGCCGTGCTGACGCGAATCTGTCAGAGAGCAGCTATTTTATTCAGGAGCTTTTGGACTGTGAGGTCTATGATGCGCAGACCGGTGTTCTGTATGGTCAAATTAAGGCTGTCAGCCCCACCGGAGCCAATGATGTTTGGCATATTGAAAAAGACG
>CALWIU010000002.1 GCA_944380845.1 uncultured Clostridia bacterium
ACCTGTGCTGAAGGCGTTCATTCTTACAATTATGATCGTGAAAACAATAAACTGGTTTGCGCTGTTTGCGGTTACACAACCGAAGTGGGCACTTACACAGGCTTTGTGAACGATGCCTCCAATGGGAAAAAGATGTATCTGTATCTTGGCATGCCCAGAGTGAATGAATGGTATGTTCCCAATGCTGATGAAGCATACTATTTCGATGCGGACGGCTATGCACTGACAGGAAAAGCGCAGATAACGGAAGTTGTTACCACTCCGTGGCCGGATGAAATTCCCATGACGCTCTTTGATGGCAATCCAACGACTTTGACCTATACCTTCGATGAAGAGGGCAAACTGATTCGTGGTGCCGACGCGTATGACAACGGAGCGAGATATTATGTCGTTGCGGGTACCATTCGTTCCGGGTGGTATTATCTGGACGGTGATTGGTATCAGTTCGATGGTGTCAGAACGCCTGAGAAATTCGGTAAAGCGCTGACTGGGCTTTGGACCAGAAGCTATAAACGCTATGAGAGCGATTCCGACGGCAAATTGATCCGCGGTTTTGTGGATGTCGATGAAAACGGTACGCGTTATGAATGGGCAGGTCAGTATGTAACCGGCTGGTATGATGTAGATGGCTGGTACTGGTGCTATGACGAAGATCTGAACCTGATTCCAGAGCTTGAGAATAAGCGCCTGACCGGTGAGCGGTATTTTGATCCCGAAACCGGCTATATGGCAACCGGCGAGACAGAAATCGACGGAAAAGTCTATGCCTTTGACGATGATGGCGCTCTTCTGCACGAAGGTGCACATGTTGACGAAAACGGCGATGGTGTCTGTGACCTCTGTGATGACAATGACAGTGACAGTGGTGAGAATTTCTTCACTCGTCTCTTTAATGCCATCCTGGATATGTTCCGCACAATCATTGAATTCTTCAACAAGCTTTTCAATGCTTTATGATTTCATGAGTTAATAAGTTAAAAGAACGGTCGCCCCGGTGATTTTTCACCGGGGCGACTTGTTTTCAGCAGCTCAGCCAATTTTCATGATTCGGTTTTCGGCTGAAAGGAATCGTTTGCGAAGATGGGAATAGATGTGGTTTACAACCAGACGAAGGAGTTGCTCTGCCGTTTTTTGCCATAAAAAGGCAACCAACGCCGCGCCAAAAAAGAGAATGCAGGTAAAAAGACACACCCAAAGCAGCAAATGATCGTATCCGTAAGTGACATAGATATGCTGATAATACATGGGGCGAAAATAGGTGCGTACCATAATATTCTCATGGAATAGATAGATCAGCATGGAAAGAGAAGCAAACCGATTGATTGCACGGTTATGAAAGGACCAGGTTCGCAGAATGTTGAACAGGCAAAGTGCGCTGATCAGTAAAAACGGGTTGGTATTGGCATTGGAAAACAGCATCTTACCTTGCAAGCGGCTGATTTTCAGTTCCAATAAGTTATTGGCAAGAATCAGTGTCAGATGGCAAAGCAGGGACAAAAACAGAATGGCGATATTCAGCTTTTTGTTTTCTATCAGCGATAAATTATATTTTTTGGCGTAAGATACCAAAAAGAAAACGGCAATCCACAGGACCAGGTTTGTCATGAAGTAAAGCCCTTTTACAATAAAATTGAAGCCAAAATAAAGGAGGAACATGATAAGGCAGACGCGAAGATGATGCCGCTGATCCAGAGAGGCAATGATGCGGTTCAGGCTTGGAAAAATCAATAAAAAGCAAAGATAGCAGGTCATATACCAATTCAGTGAAAAAGTAGTTGGGAACAGACTTTTGACGGCAAGCCCCGTATCAACCTCTCCATCGCGCAGAAAAACCGTAACCAGAAGGCAAACAACAGAAACACAGAAGATCTCAGAAAATAACAGCAACCATTTTTGTCGGTTGTTTTCTTTCTTGTCCAGCAGAAACCAGGCAGAACTGACGAAAAAAATCATATTGCCGAGAACGCCGCTGTGACGCAGGATAATCATGAGTAAGACCATTGGGTCTGTTGTCGGCTTCGATAAATCAAGGATGTAGTCTGTAAAGGGAATATAGTTGTTGCTATCCCCGAGCGTTTGCACTGCATGACTCAAAACGATTAGAAATAGTCCAATAAGTTTTAAAAGCTCGATACTGGATTCTCTTTGCCGGATATGAGCGGATAAAGAGCGCTGCTCCATAAAACCACCTGCTTGTTTTATTCATATTTTTGTCTATTGTAGCAGGTTGTTTTGTTTTTCGCAAGAAAAAACCGAATTTTGTTACTTTAACAATTTTTCGATCCATTCAACAATTTTTAAGCGTGCCTGGTATTTGACTGGCTGGCGTAGAATTTCCTGTTGTTCTTCGGTCCAGTAATCATCTGGCTGTGCCTTTTCCGCGGCAGGAAGACAAAGGGGAGGAAACATGACGCACCACCAGTTGTGACCGGTTCCTTCTCCAATCACGACCTTTACGGCTTCGTACATACCGGCTGGCAGGGTCAAATTATCATAAGTTCTTACTGGAAAATATTCTTCCCCAACCGTGATGGTCACTGTTTCGTCGCTGCCATGCTGGCGTAATGTTTTTTCGGCTGCTTGCTCCAAGGTCGATAAGGCAGGCCTGATTTTTTCTTCTGCTTCTGCCGCGCGAACCGAACCGTCAAAAAGGGCACCGCCTGCCTTCAGTACGGCATCACGAACCAACAGTTTGCGCCGTTGATCTGCCGATTCATCGGAAGAAGCAATAACATGCAGCCGCAGACAGGAATCTTTTAGAGCAGAACAGTCAGCGTAAAAGGCAGTAAAGTGCAAAAGAAATGCGCAAACAAGAAAGCAAACGCCGCATTTAAGCGCTGCTGGAGAAAGCGTGCGGTTCATAAAAACCATCCTTTCAAAGCAAATAAGGCAAAAACCGGCTTCCTTTTTTAGGATGAGCCGGTTTTGCCTTTTATATGCAGACAGGAGGTATTTTTTTCCACTTGCAGGAAAAATCTGTTTGTTAAGAAGCGTTTTGCCCTGAAGTTGATTTTTGCTCAAAGAGAGCGGAAAAACCAAGTGGGGAATGGGGCTTGTCTGTGCGGGCATGATCGTATTTTTTTCCTGATTCAAGATCCTCATGCCCGGAGGCGTCGTCCTCTGCTGGTATGGCAGCGTTTTTCTTTTCTGTTACTTTACGATAGATTGCCGCACTGGTCAATCCTATAATGGCTGTTGCTCCGAATATCAGCGCTGCCGACAGGTAGTTTTCCTGCCGCAGGGTCGCACCGCACCAGGTGGAGGTAACAATGGAGGGAATCCGTCCAACGGTTGTAATCAGTAAAAACAGCGGAATGCTCTCATCTGTCAGCCCGATCAGATAGGTGATGATATCTTTCGGGGTGCTGGGAATCAGATAAATGATAAAGAGCGAGGCGTTCAGATTCTTTTTGTTTTGTAAAAAGCGCAAAGAACGGATGCGTTCTTGCGTAACAAAAAGTGAAACCAGTTTGGTGCCGAATTTTTTTGTAAGCAGCAAAATGATCAGGGAGCCCAGCAAAGAGCCAAGTGAGCACCAAAGCAGACCGCCCCATGTGCCAAAAACATATCCGGCGCCGATTTCCAGCGGTTCTGCCGGAATGATTTTTATAACGGTTTGCAATGTGCGTATTGCCAAAAAGACCATGCGGCTGCCGGCGCCAAAGCTGTCAAGCCAGGTCTTGAATGCCGTTTTATCTTCTACAAAAAGCAGTAGCTTTTTGCCGAGCGTAAAATAACAGATGACGGAAGCCAGCAGCAGTATCAAAACGGAACAAAGTGCAAGAATTCGTTTTTGGCGGATCAGATGGGTGTCGTTTCCCGCTTCTCCAAGCACACTGCGCAGCCGGTCCTTTATGTTTTGCAGGGATGGCATGATTTTTTTCGGCTGTTTCATGCGATTTTTTCCCCTTTCATCATCCTTTCAGGGGGCAGAAAAAGGCGGACTTCATCAGCGGCTTCAAAATAGAAATGCTGTAAGACACCGCGATAACCTTCTTTCCACGGCTTAAACTGCCCGTTATAATGAACAATGACCGTATTCTTTGCAACCCAGTCTAAATCGATTGTATCACGATAATGCGCAAATGTTTTTTCATCCAAATTATAAAGTTTTTCATCTAAAATTCGTATTCTGCCGGAAAACATCCCATTAAATACATCCTGATCGCCCAAATACAGCTTTTTAGAATTTTTTGCGATGTATTCAAAGATATCATGAACGCTTATTTCTTTTCGCATGGCGGCAATATTCATAAGAATAATGCCGGCATTGATATACCGCGAGTTTTTTGCCATATGCAGGCGCAGATGATTCAGCTTTTCGATCCATCCGCTGGTGTGGCCTGCCGCTGCCAGCAAATCGGTGCCGAAGTCCAATTCATACATTTTTTCCGGTGAGCGAAGAAATACTGTGTCCGGATCGATATAAAGGATACGATCGACATCTTTTGGCAGGAAATCGATAGCAAGCAGGCGGTAATAGGTTTCTTTTGATAAGCGCTTAAGGATCGGCGCGTCTGCCAATACATCCGGCGCAATGCTGACAGGGTGAATGCGGGTACTTGTCCCATCGCAGCTGTTTGCAATCGTTTGAAAGTCCGCCTCAGAAAGAGACGAATGTGCGACATACAAATCCAGAGAAAGGCCGGGCGCGACGCGCCGAAGCGAACGAAGCATGACGGAAAGGGGCGGAATATAATTGCTGTTTAAAGTGACCAGTATGTTCATATCAATTCATCCTTTCTGTTGCAGTAATGATAGGATACCAATGAAAACATAAGAAAAAATTACAGCTTTCTGAAAAACAGTAAAAACGAGATAACTTTTTCTTTGTGTATTGATTATAGCGCCACCTTCAAAAAAGGGAATGGAAATGTCCTTTTTAAGCGGATTTTTGTACTTTTTGGATGCAAAAAAAGCGCCCGTCAGAGAAGCGGGCGTATTTAATAAAATCTTATAGGTCATCAGCATCCTGTTCCGGTTTGCTGTCGCCGGCAGCGGAACCGGTATAGCTGCCTAAAACATCGAAGGTTGATCCGGCATCGCTGAAATCGTCCCAAATTTCTTCAATTTGCTCGCGCTTGCGTTTTTTTCGTTTGTCTCGATCTGAAAAATGAAACATTCTTTTTTCCCTCTCTTTCTTATTTTCCTATATAGTATATGCGGAGCAAAGACAATTCATTCGGAGCCTCAGCCGGAAGCATATCGAAAAAAGAGATAGATAGGATAAGATTTATCGTTCAATATTTATCTATATCTTAGAAAAGTTTCAAACATTAGACAAAATATTGTTTGTCTGTATGTTTAATACTGACAAAAACATTTTTAAGAATTTGTATATGTATACAAAAATTCAAAACTTGTTCATAGGGAGATTGACAATACAGCAGAATCATAGTATGCTTATATCCGTAAGAATGATTTCTTTGTGAAAGGGTTGTTATTCATGAAAAAAGTAGTAGCCGTGCTCTTGGCTCTCGTGCTCGCTTTGACATGCGTGGTTTCCGCTAGCGCGCTTGGGGATATATTGGGGAATGGTTCCGGTCAGTTAACTCCGATCTTTGCCGATTTTGACCCTGCTGAGCTGACGAATATGCTTTCCGGCATGGATTTCAGCGGCATTTTGAATGACCTTGGCATGGGTGACCTTGGTTCTCTTTTGGATGGATTTGATTTAAGTTCTATTTTGGGTAATTTGAACCTGGAGGACTTGATTAGTGGCTTGATCCCCGGTGGCGATAAACCGACAGAAGCGCCTTCGGAAGATACAACTGCGCCGACTACCGCCCCGACAACGGCTCCTACCACTGCTGCTCCTACCACAGCTGCACCTGCAACGACCGCTCCGAACAACAATATCCCGGCGACGGGTGATGCCGGTATCGGTGTTGCATTGGGACTTGCCATGGTTGCTGGTGCTACTTTTGTCTTCACTCGCAGAAAAGTGACTGCCGAATAAAAAATTTGTCTATTCTGATAAAGCAGGGCTATGCTCTGCTTTATTTTTTTCCTTGTTCTTCTCATTATATTAAGAAAATCGGGTGATCCATGTTGAAAAAAGCAGGAGCGTTTTTTTTGGTCTTTTTGTGTTGCTGCTTAATGGTGCTGCCGGTATCTGCCGCTGATGTGACTTTTTCAGCAGGGGGAATTCTGATCCCCGTTCATTTTTCCGATCAGTGGAACATCAGCACGCCGGCTGCCATTGCTGAGGATTTGCAGGAAAAGCGATCTTTAAGTCAAGATCAGGTCGCTGATTATATGAATACCTTCGGTTATACCCTTTGGCTGACCGAAAACCGAGGAGATCGAGAGATCATTACAATTTGTCGTTCGGCACAGGAGCAAAAGGATTATGCTTCTCAAAGCCCGGAACAGATCAATTCTCTGGCGCAAGAACAAGTCCGGTTGTATACGCAGTCGCTGCCTTTTACTGTCAGCCGAATTGAACGGTATCATGCCGGCGATGTTTTATTTTTGCGTTATCGGATCGATTATGAAGGAAAGCCTTATGGCTGGTTTTGCCGCTCTGTCGCCAACGGTTGGGAAGTCGAAATCCGCTTTATGCTTGATGGAAAAGAACCGAGTAATGCCCTCCGTTCTGATTATGAAAGCATAGCCAATGCGATTGGCACCGCTTTTACCGACCCTGAGAATTATGAAAGTGCGCCTGAAACGACAGCTCATGCTTCAGCAGAAGCGACGGATCCAGCAATTATTCTGCCCGGGGGTACAGAAGACGGCATACTGAATTTGTTGAACCAGACACAGCCGGCAGATGATTCTTCACAGCAGGACAGCCAGAATGACGATGAAGAAAGAACAACTGCACAGGATCCGAATGTGATACTCGTTGGAGAAGAAGGGGAAACGCTGCTGATTGAGGATGCCGAAAATCATGGAGATCATGCGGCGGGCATTGCGAAAAATAAAATCATTGCGATTGTGGTTTTACTTTTTGTGGCGCTTGTTCTGTTTGTTGCGGCTGTCGTGATGAAAAAACGCCGGGAGAAGCAGTGATAAATCTGCAATTCGCCTTGCGGCGATGAAAAAAATATGATAAAATAAAGTATCTTTTTGTCGAAGCCGGAGTAAAACAATGAAACAGAAATTTGTTTTGAATCAGGGGTGGCTTTTTTCGCGAAAAGTCCCCGTCAATATTCAGGATCTGCCGGAAGATGGCAGACAGGTCAACTTGCCCTACACATGGCCAGCCAAAGGGGAAGGCGCGTACAAGGGAAAATGCGTTTACCGAAAAGAGCTTCCCATACCGGCAGAACTAAGCGCCATTCGCTTGTATCTTGCCTTTGAAGGCGTGAGCAATACCGCTTCGGTTTATATCAATGAACGCTGCGTGGGAATCCACCGCGGCGGTTTTACGCCGTTTCGCGTGGAGATCACCGATGCTGTGGTTTTTGGTCAGACCAACATCATTTCGGTGGTTGCGGATAATGCCGATTATTCCGCCATGTGCCGTCTTTTACCTGAATCTGAATTTTTCGGTGGTATCTGGGGCGATGTGACGCTGATTCTTGTCGGTGTGACGCATTTTGATCTTTCTGCCAATGGTTCCGACGGTATCTACATTAACACAATGGTTGCGGAAGGCGTCGGGAAAGTTGCCATCCATGCAAAAATCGCCAATCCTGTCAATTATGATATCGTCAGTTTTACCGTTTATGATGCGGCTGGCGCGCGCATCGGAGCAGCCGCTGCCGCACCGAAGGATGCCAATGCGGTGATTGATGTACCGGATCCGATTTTCTGGTTCCCCACGCGCGACAAAGCGTATTTATATAAATTAAAAGCAAAGCTGCTGCGTGACGGCGAAATTTTAGATGAAGTCGAAGTTGATTTTGCGTTCCGAAAAATTGAAGCAGACGGGCAGCGTGGATTGTTGATCAACGGCAGACGAACACGGGTGAAGGGCGTATGCTGGGGACAGGATGCTTCTGTTCCGAAAACCGATTTTGTACCGGCTTTAGATCTTCTGACGGAAATGGGCGCCAATGCCGTTCGATTGCTGAACTACTATCAGTGTGAAAAATTATTTCATCTTTGCGATAAAAAAGGTATTTTGGTATGGTGTGAGTTGCCGTTGGATCCGGATGCGGTCAATGATGATTCCCGCGATAACCTGATTGAACAGTATGTGGAACTGGCACGGTTGTATTATAACCATCCATCGGTCTGTTTTGTCGCTGCGGACGGTGGTTTGACCCCGGAAGGGCGACGGGCAGAAAATGAAATTTATCAGGCATTATGTGCTTTTGATATCAACCGCCTGCGCGTCAGTCCTGATTGTGTGAGCAGACCGGATGAGGAACGGATGCCAAAATATGCACAGGCAGCAGGCTGCAAGGCAGATGGCGACAGGCAATCTCCTGAGGAATTAACGGCTCTTTTGGATGGTTTTCGTGTGTCATCGCCGGAAACGGCGGTTTTTCTCAGCGAATACGGCGTCGCAGGGGATGTGCGTTACCACAGCGCCGATCCGAAAAGCGGCGATTTCAGTGAAGAATATCAAGCGCTATATCATGAAATGGTTTGGGACGCCGTCTGCCGCCGGGATTTCGTCTTGGGCAGCTTTGTTTCAGAGTTGTATGATACCGCAGGATTCTGCGGCGGCCTGATTTTGTCGGACGGAGAGACAAGAAAGGATGCTTTCTGGTTTTATCGTTCCCAATGGTCAAATGAAAAATTTGTAAAAATTGCGTCTGAGCGTTTTGTGAATCGTGTGGAGAAAAAAATTACGCTGAAGGTTTATTCCAATTGCCGTACCGTTACGCTTTCTGTAAATGGCAAGACGGCAAAGACGCCAACGGGCGGCAGCGGCGTATTTGTATTTTCCGATCTGCGATTGACTCGTGGACAAAATGTGATTACTGCGGAAACAGAGGACGGCTGCACAGATACAGTCGTTTTACACCGCCGTAAGAATGAAGATTTGTCTTACAGATACGCTCCCATCGCGGAGTAAGTTATTGTTTTCAGGAAAGGATTTTTGTTGTTATGTTTGTTTCGGATTCATTATCGGTCAACGAAAAACACCATTTAACGATCGGCGGATGCGATACGGTTGATCTGGCGGAAAAATACGGCACCCCTTTAATGGTGTTCAGTGAGGATGGAATTCGCCGGAATTGCCGCAAGTTTGTTTCCTCGATTGAGGAAAACTATGATGGTAAGGGTTTGGCACTTTACGCTTCAAAGGCGTTTAGCTGTCTTGCTATGTATCGCCTGTGCAAAGAAGAAAAAATGGGCGTGGATGTTGTGTCCGGCGGTGAGCTGTACACAGCATTGAAGGCGGGTTTCCCGCCGGAAAAGATTTTTTTCCACGGTAACAACAAGACGACTGATGAATTGATTTATGCCTTGGAAAGCGGCGTAGGCAGAATTGTGGCAGACAATCGAGAAGAATTGGCTCGCTTATCCAAGCTGGCAGCGGCTCGTTCTCTTCGCCCGAAAATCCATCTTCGTGTCAAACCCGGAATTGATGCGCATACTCATCAGTTTATTCGTACCGGACAGATTGACTCAAAATTTGGTTTTGCGCTGGAAACCGGTGAGGCGATGCTTGCCGTAAAAGAAGCAATTGCTGATCCGAATTTGGAGCTGGTCGGTCTGCATTGTCATATTGGTTCGCAGATTTTTGACATTGATCCGTTTGAACACGCAGCGGAAGTCATGTTGACTTTTATGGCTCAAATCAAGGAAGAAACCGGCGTGGAGCTGTCTGAACTGAATTTGGGCGGCGGATTTGGAATCAAATATACGGAACAGGATAACCCTGAGGACTTTACCGCTTACATGAAACGAGTCGCAGTGGTTGTCAAAAAACAATGTGCGGAAAAAAATCTCTCTGTTCCTTTTATCGTGATTGAACCCGGCCGGTCAATTATCGGTGCCGAGGGGATTACGCTGTACACCGTTGGCAGTGTAAAAGAGATCCCGGGTATTCGTACCTATGTTTCCATTGACGGAGGCATGACGGACAACCCCCGCTACATTCTGTACCAGTCAGAATATGAGATCCTTTGCCCTTCAAAGGCGGATCTGCCCAAGGATGCTGTGGTTACCGTTGCCGGTAAATGCTGCGAAAGCGGCGACTTGATTCAGGAGAACGCTCCGATCCAGACCGTTCAGGCGGGTGATCTCCTGGCGGTTCTTTCAACCGGTGCCTATAACTATTCCATGGCTTCCAATTACAACCGTGTTCCCCGGCCGCTTGTTCTGGCTGTCCGTGACGGGAAGGAACATATTATTATCCAAAGAGAAAGTTACGAAGATTTAATTCGCAACGATCAATAATAAACCGTATTTTTGATTTTTGCCGGTCGCTGAAAGAAAAGAGCGTCCGGCAAAAATAAAATTATTTTTCAGAAATATTCATGCGTGCTGCGTAGAATATTCTGCATAAATATTCATTATTTTTGCAAAAATATTCAGGTCGTCCTTCAAATATTCAGGGGTAAAAATTTTATCCGATTTTTTTGTGTATTTTGTCCAATGTCGATAAGTGTGTTGATAATGTTGATAAGTTGATATTTATTTTTCTATTTTGGTTATAAAAAACATCGGTTTTTGGATTAAATATCAAAAATGAAAAATATTCTTGTTGCATAGTCTCGTGCATATACAGTCGGAAGGGCGACCATGGACTTCTGTATATTCATAACAAACAACATTGACAGATTTCCGGTCAATCTGTCTTGTTTTTGACAGGTTTTCCCGGTCTTCATCGCCTTGCCTTTTTCGTATTCTTGTACATAAGGAGAGAAATCAAATGAAAAGGAAGTATGCTTTTCTCGCGGCAATCTTGTCTGGGGTGCTGTTGCTGATTATTCTTTTGCCGGCTGCCGCTGCTGAAGATTTATCTGTCGGCCGATATCTGATCGACATTCCTGCCGATAAGAAACTGACAGTGCGGGCAGCTCCTTCGTCCAGTTCAGAAACGATTGATTATCTTTTAGCAAATGAAACCGTTGAGATCGTTCAGACCGTCAACGGCTGGGCTATGGCGCGCCAAAACGGCAAATTTGGCTGGTTTGATGCTCGGTACGCACAATTGCAGCAGGCATATGATTGCGCGGTTCTGCTTGCTGATATCAGTTCTGCAAACGCTACTTCTGTCAATTTCAGTCAATTGAAAGCCGCCGGGGTCGGCGGGGTGATTTTACGGTTGGGCGTCAGCATCAATGGCGGGCAGGTCATCGCAGCCGATTCAAATTTTGCTTCCTATTATGAAAAGGCGCGGGAAGCGGATCTGTATGTCGGCGTGTATTTTGCTTCTTCCGCTGTCACAGCGGATGCCATTGAAAAAGAAGCAAATTGGGTGCGTGAGCAATTGGGAACGCAAGTTTTTAACCTGTCTCTTCCGGTTTTTTACCGTCCGACAACGGCGGAGCAAAAAGCGCTCTCTTCCGCTCAAAATACCCTGTTGGTTTCGGCTTTTTGCCGCGATATCGAAAGTGCAGGTTTTACAGCGGGGATCTATCTTCCCGCCGATTGGACCAGCAAAAATATGGATTTTTCCGCATTGAGTTCTTATGTGCGCTGGATTGCCGATACCGGCGACTACTGCAATTTTACCCATAGTTTTGATATATGGCAGTATACCAGCAGCGACAGCATGGATGGCGTCAGCGGCAGCGTAGGACTCAGTTATTTGTTTACGGATATTGTTAAGGAACCCAGTGAACCGATTTCAACAGAGCCTTCTTCCTCAACGGAGGTACCCAGCGAAACGGATCCGATCCCGGAGGAATCAACAACAGAGCTTTTGCCGGATCTTCCTTCTCATCGTCAGGGAGATTTTGTGACGGTGCGTGAACCGGGCTGTTCCACCTGGGGAGAAGAACGCGCTTATTGTTTAGACTGCGGCGCGCTTTTGCATATTCGACTTTTACCGCCGGTTGGTCATAAGGACAGCCGCTGGGAAGTGCTGCGTGAAGCAAGCACAGAGGAAGGCGGCATACTGGTTCGCCACTGTGATGTTTGCGGTGAAATCTGCAAGGCGCAGCGAACCCAGCCACTGGGCAGCACCCATACGCATGTTTTGACAGACTGGTCGTATATTGACGCTGTTAAGGAAAGCCTTTTGCGTCCGTTGAGCAGGGAAGAAGGTATGACAGGTGACGGCGGCAGCCAGGAACAGATTTTTGCCTGTACTGTTGACCGGGAAAAAGTTATGACCTGTGCCGATTGCGGCGAAATCGTCGCCGTATATGCGGATACGCCGGCAGCTCATGTGCCGGAAGATCAGCCGGTGATAACAGATGCCGATTGTGAAACAGATGGTCACAGCCGGCTTTTCTGTCAGGACTGCGGTGCTGTGATTGAGGATATCATTACCCCTGCTTACGGGCATTATGTCGGGGAATGGGAAATCATCCGGGAAGCAACGCTGGAAGCAGCGGGTGAGCGGCAAGGCGTTTGTTTGCGGTGCGGTAAAACGGTAACCGAAGAAATTCCCAAACTGGAAGGCGTTCGAGGGGATGTTAACGGCGATGGAAAGGTAACATCTGCTGATGCGCGGTTGATTTTGCGTTTTTCTGTTCAGTTGGATAAGCCGGCATCTGACGCGGTACGCCTTTTGGCAGATGTAGATGAAAATGGATCGGTGAATACGGCAGATGCCCGTAAGGCTCTCCGGATCGCTGTTGGTCTGGATGCAGAATGAGACGAAAATTAAATTATCAGATTCCACCCAGTTATGATGGAAAAAAGGTACTTCATTTCCTGCGGGGAGAAGCAAAGCTATCCTGTCGCATGGTGACCCGTTTAAAACAGCTGGAAGACGGTATTCTTTTGAATGGCGTCAAAGTGCGCACGATTGACCGGCTGCACACGGGGGACCGCTTGGCGCTCACACTTCCGGATGAAAAAAATACCATCAGCGGGGAAAAGATGCCGCTTTCCATTGTTTTTCAGGATGAGGACATCTTGATCATCAATAAGCCTGCCGGTCTCGCGATGCACCCGACACATAACCATCAGGGCGATACGCTTGCGAATGCTGTCGCCGCTTATCTGAATGAACAGGGCAGCGGTGCGGTCTTTCGTGCGGTTGGGCGGCTGGATAAGTGTACATCGGGACTTGTCGTGCTGGCGCTGCATGGGATGGCGGCGTCCATTCTTGCCGGACATATTGAAAAGACTTATTTGGCGTTGCCTTCCGGGTATTTTTCCGGAAACGGCAAAATCGAAAAACGGATTTATCGGCCCGATCCCATGAAAACCCTGCGCTGTGCAGGGGAGACAGGCGATGAGGCGGTTACACTCTGGCAAAGTCTGGTTGCCGGCAATGCAGCTTCCCTTGTCAGGGTAAGGCCGCTGACTGGGCGCACCCATCAGATCAGGGTGCATTTTGCCTCGATGGGAGCGCCGCTTTTAGGGGATGAGATGTACGGCGGCTGCCGCGATTGGATCGATCGGGCGGCGCTGCATTGCGAATCGGTTCGCCTGACGCATCCCGTCACAGGAAAACAGATGTTTTTTTCCTGTCCGATGCCGCCGGATATGATGCAGGCGGCAAAGCAGGCGGGACTTTTGCTTGATGCCGGCACGCCGGACAGCCTGCCTTTTGACGGATACGGCTGTGATCCTTTGGATGGATAAATTTTACTTGCATTCATGAGGTTTGTCGCTGGGTGTCGTTATTTTTAGGTTGACTTCCCGCGCCGGTTATATTATACTGATTATAATTAAGCAAAGGCTGTGACGGAAAAAAGGGAGCGTACCCGTCTTTTCAGAGAGCTACCGGCCGGTGTAAGGTGGCAGCGAACGCTTCGCATTGCTCGTTCCTGAGCTGCGCCGCTGAAATCATAGGCGGCGCCGTGTATGCCGCGTTAAGGTGAAAAGGGCGCGATTGCGCGCCGAAACCGGGTGGTACCGCGTTGCAAACAACGCCCCTGTGCTTTGCATGGGGGATTTTTTATTATGGAGGCGAGAGCGTGCGCGTCGGCGTTTTTGGCGGCAGCTTTGATCCGCCGCATAACGGACATCATTATTTAGGCGTGTGTTTTCATGAGCAATTGATGCTGGATCAGATTTTGGTGATTCCTGCCGGTCAGCCGCCTCACAAAACCAATCATATCCGTATCCCGGATCGGGATCGACTTCGTCTTTGTGAAATGGTTTTTCCGGAATCTTACTTTACCATATCGCAAATCGAGCTGCACAGAGCTGGCAAAAGTTATACCATCGACACCCTGACGGAACTGAAAAAGAACCATCCGGATGATGTGTTCTTTTTGCTGGTGGGGGCGGATATGCTGTTGTATTTTGACCACTGGTATCGTTGGCGTGATATTTTGGAAAACTGTACTTTGTGCGCGATCGCGCGCGATGGCGAGCACGACGCCGAAGAATTGCGCCGTTACGCGGATGAAAAGCTGATCGGTGAAAAAGTTCGTATTTTTTCTGTACCGCCTCTGCCGGTCAGTTCGACCAGGATCCGGCAAAAAATAGCCGCCGGTGAAAACATTGACAATCTTATGCCGGCAATTGCCGCAGACTATATCAGACAGAAAGGGTTATATCGTGAAGAGTGACGCATTTTATCAGCAGCAAATAAAAGATCGTCTCAGTGAAAAAAGATACCTTCATTCGCTGAATGTGGCACAGTCGGCCGTGCTTTTAGCCAGACAGTACGGAGCGGATGAAAAAAAAGCCTATACGGCGGGGCTGGTGCATGACATCCTGAAAGATGACCCGAAGGAGAAGCTGCTGGGTTATATTAAGGAAAATATGCCGAATGCCGATCCGGTTCTGTTAAGCCAGAGCGCTCTTTGGCATTCTGTTGCCGGAGCTATTTATCTGGAAAAAAGCCTGAGCGTTGACGATCCCGATATCATAGCCGCCGTTCGGTATCACACTTCCGGACGGGAAAATATGACCCTTTTGGAAAAAGTCGTTTTTGTCGCCGATTTCATTTCTGCGGATCGAACCTATCCGGGCGTAGAGGAAATGCGCGAACTTGCCCGGCAATCGCTGGATAAAACCATTGAGGAAGGATTAAACTTTACGATACGCGAGCTTTGCGACCGGCGGCAGCCCATATATATCGATACCATTCAGGCCTATAACTGCGCGGTTCTTGCGCGAAAACAAACGGAGGAAGTGTTATGAGCGATCTCGTAGAAAAAATTGTTCGTATTCTGGACGAAAAAAAGGCGGAAGATATTGTCGCCATTCAAATTGATGAATTGACGATTTTGTCAGATTATTTCATCATTGCGACCGGTACTTCCAACACGCATGTGCGTTCTCTTGCGGAAGAGGTCGAAGACCGTCTGCAAAAGGAAGCAGGAATCGAGCCGGCGGCGGTGGAAGGCCGCGCTACGGGCTGGGTTCTTTTGGATTACGGCGAAGTCCTGGTGCATTTGTTCACGAAAGATGCGCGGGAATATTACAATCTGGAGCGTCTGTGGACAGATGGTTCGCAATTGGATCTGCGTGCGTTATTAAGTGAAGATTAAACAAGGAAGGTTTTTGATATGGACTATAATTTTAAAAAGATCGAAAAAAAATGGCAGGATCGATGGGAATCGGAAGGCGTATTTCATGCAAAAAATGAATATGACAAGCCGAAATATTACTGCCTTGTGGAATTTCCTTATCCTTCCGGACAGGGACTTCATGTCGGGCATCCCCGTTCGTATACAGCGCTGGATGCAGTAGCGCGTAAAAAGAGAATGCAGGGATATAATGTTTTATATCCCATGGGTTGGGATGCTTTCGGTTTGCCCACAGAAAATTATGCGATCAAAAATCATATCCATCCTGAGATCGTAACCAAGCAAAACATTGCTCATTTTAAACAGCAGCTGCAATCGCTGGGCTTTTCTTTCGACTGGAGCCGTGAGATCAACACCACCGATCCGGCGTACTATAAATGGACGCAGTGGATCTTTTTGCAGCTGTTTAAAAAGGGATTGGCATACAAAAAGGAAATGTCGGTCAACTGGTGCACTTCCTGCAAATGCGTTTTGGCAAATGAAGAAGTTGTCAACGGCGTTTGCGAACGCTGCGGCAGCGAGGTTATTCACAAGGTTAAAAGCCAGTGGATGCTGAAAATCACAGAATATGCGCAGCGCTTGGTAGATGATCTGGATGATCTGGATTTTATCGAGCGTGTCAAAACCCAGCAGAAAAACTGGATCGGACGCTCGACTGGTGCGGAAGTGCTTTTTACAGCCGAGACAGGCGATGTCATTAAGGTATATACCACGCGTCCGGATACGCTGTTCGGCGCAACATATATGGTTATGGCGCCTGAACATGAGCTGATTGAAAAATGGAAGAACCAAATCACCAATATGGATGAGGTCGCTGCCTATCGGGACGCCGCTGCTCATAAGAGCGATTTTGAGCGTTCAGAGGTTAACAAAGAAAAAACCGGCGTCCGTATTGAAGGTGTCCGGGCGAAAAATCCGGTCAGCGGCGAGTGGATTCCGATCTACATTTCCGATTATGTGTTGGCGTCTTATGGTACCGGCGCGATCATGGCGGTGCCCGCTCATGACACCAGAGACTGGGAGTTTGCCAAGAAATTCGGCATTCCCATGGTAGAAGTGGTCAAAGGCGGCGATATCGAGAAAGAAGCCTTTACAGACTGCAATACCGGCGTAATGGTTAATTCCGGCTTTTTGACCGGCCTTTCGGTAGAAGAGGCAAAGAAAAAAATTATCGAATGGCTTGAAAAAGAAGGCTTAGGCGAAGCAAAGGTCAATTTTAAACTGCGTGACTGGGTCTTTTCCCGTCAGCGGTATTGGGGCGAGCCGATTCCCATTGTGCAATGCCCGAAATGCGGTTATGTGCCTTTGCCGGAAAGCGAGCTGCCCTTGCGCCTGCCGATGGTCGAGTCGTATACACCGACTGACAACGGCGAATCGCCGCTGGCGAAACTTGATGATTGGGTCAATACCACTTGTCCGCACTGCGGAGGCCCTGCCAGACGCGAAACAGATACCATGCCGCAGTGGGCGGGTTCTTCCTGGTATTTCCTTCGTTACTGTGATCCGCATAATGATAAGGAACTGGCGTCACCTGAAGCACTGAAATACTGGCTGCCTGTTGACTGGTATAACGGCGGCATGGAGCATACGACTCTGCACTTGCTGTACAGCCGCTTTTGGCACAAATTCCTTTATGATATCGGTGTCGTTTCCACCAAAGAGCCGTATCAAAAGAGAACCAGTCACGGCATGATTTTGGGTGAAAACGGCGAAAAGATGAGCAAATCCCGCGGCAATGTGGTTAATCCCGACGATATCGTGAACGAATACGGCGCGGATACCATGCGTCTTTATGAAATGTTCATCGGTGATTTTGAAAAAGCCGCCCCCTGGAATACTTCGTCCATTAAGGGCTGTAAGCGTTTTGTTGATCGCTTTTGGAATTTCCAGGAAATCGTAACCGACAGCGAGTCTTACCGTCCGGAGATGGAAAGTGCTTTCCACAAAACCATTAAAAAAGTGACCGAAGACATCGACAATCTGAAGGGAAATACCGCCATCGCTGCGTTGATGAGCCTAATGAATAGGATTTACGATTCCGGCAGTATCACGCGGGGAGAATTGCGCACTTTTGCTGAACTGCTCAACCCCATGGCACCCCATGTCACCGAGGAACTTTGGGAGCAGATGAATTTTGGCGGCGAGTTGAACGCTGCCAAATGGCCGGAATATGACGAAGCCAAGTGCAAAGACAGCACCGTTGAAATCGTGGTGCAGGTCAACGGAAAAATTCGTGCCCGTCTGAATGTGGATGCAGAAATCACCGCCGAAGACGCCATTGCTGCGGCAAAAGCGGCGGCGGCTGTACAGGCGGAGATTGCCGGTAAAACGATAATCAAAGAGTTATATGTTAAGGGCAAACTGGTTAATATTGTTATTAAAAAATAAAACGGATGACGAAAGGCGGGTGGTTCCGTCTTTCGCAGCGTTTATTTAAGGAAGAAGGAGGCTTTACCATGGATGCTACCGCTATGTACCGTTTGAGTTACGGCCTGTTTGTTTTATCTGCCAGAGAGGGCGAAAAGGACAATGGCTGTATTGTCAATACGGTAACGCAAATGACAAGCGAACCAAATCTGATCGGTGTTACGGTCAACAAAAAGAACTTGACGCGTGATATGATCCTGCATACGGAACGATTTTCTGTTTCGGTTTTGGATCAGACGGTCCCATTTGACTGGATTCGTCGTTTCGGTTTCCAAAGCGGCCGCACCACCGATAAATTGGCCGATTTCGACGAATGGGAGCGCGGTGCGAACGGTATTTTTACGCTAACCAATCACACCAATGCCGTCTTGCGCGCTGAAGTCACCTCGCATCGGGAGCTTTCTACCCACACGCTGTTTTTGGCGGTGGTACACAGCGCAGAACGGCTTTCCGACGAGCCGTCCGTTACCTATGATTATTATCAGAAAAACATTAAGCCTAAACCGCAGAAGACCGAAAAAAAAGGATGGCGCTGCAAGGTTTGCGGGTATGTCTATGAAGGTGAGACGCTTCCCGAGGGATTCCAGTGTCCGATTTGCGGCCATGGCGCGCAGGATTTTGAACGAATTGGGTAAAAAATAAGGATGTTTTTCCCTGTTATAAGTGATTGCCTTTTCGGTATACTCTCCATAACAGGCGTTTGATGTGCAAAAGAGGCTTTTTGTTTTTTGAAATGGAAAGCACACTTGTTTCGTTTGGGTTCTCCGACTGACTTTGCTTCGGCTCTGTATCTTCTATAAAGAACAGAGCCGAAGCGTTCATTCAGAGGCGGATCCTGCCGTACTTGCAGTTTACAGCGCTATGCGTTGCAAAGGAAACGGCAAAATCAAAAAAATCATTTGGCAACGCGCAGAAAAGACTTGACAAAGCCGTAATTTCGGTGTATAATAACATCCGCAATGAGCGATGAGGAATAGTGTAACGGTAGCACGACAGACTCTGACTCTGTTTGTTGGGGTTCGAATCCCTATTCCTCAGCCAAACCAAACAGTTGTTTTGATGATAGAAGCGTCAAAACAACTGTTTTTTTATTTTCCGGCACGATTCCACAGAGCAAACCGCTTCCCGAATCGTCCACTCGCTGCTGGTTTGCATTCGGCAGGCGAGACAACGAAATGCTGGAAAAACAGGATTTGCTTGACCTTTTTTTCCCGGCGCAGTAAACTATCTATATCATCGATTTGACAAGGAGAAGATAGAATGCTGCTGACTGCTCATGCGGGGTGCGATCAAACCGCTCCCAATTCACAGGAATATTTAAACTATGCGTTTGCAAGCCAGGCGGATGTCGTTGAAGTGGATGTACGCATGGAATCGGGCGAACTGGTTCTGTCTCACGATGTGCCCTCTGCGGAACCGGTTGGTTTTTCCAACGCGCTGGATCTGCTTGCTGAGCATCCGGAAAAACGCTTGAACTGCGATTTGAAAACAGAAGGGTTGGAGCAGGCGGTTTATCAGGCAGCTTTGCGGTACGGAGTGCAAAAACGCCTGATTTTTACTGGCGAAGTGGAAAAGTCATGTTTTGACAGCCATTTGTTAGACGGGGTTGCATGGTATGCCAATCTGAACGCGTTTGCGCCTGGGTTGGAAAAAACACTCGATCACATGCCGCCTCAGGAAGCAAAAAAAGCGCTTCTTGGCGCTTTGGATGCCACAAAAGGTTCCCGGGCGGCAGGGATAAATTGGTATTATCGCCATGCGCTTATTGTGTGGGAAGATGCAAAGGAACGCGGGGTCGGCATATCTGTGTGGACGGTTGACGACCCTGAGGATCTGAAGCGTATCCTTGCGTTGCAGCCGGACAATGTGACCACCAACCGGGTTGCACTCGCTGCCGGCTGGATCAAAAAGAAGGGAAGCGAATGACCGGAAAACCGATGTCAATTCGTTTTCTGCATATGTCGCAGATCTTGGAAAGCAAAGAGCGTTTTGCCGTTACTTGACATTTGTTTGGTATTGATATACTATAAGAAAAATTTAGTTTTGTGATCGAAGGCGATATCTATGGGTGATTTTCGGCGCTTGCTGTCTTATTTGGGCAGATATCGAATCGACATGATCCTGGGTGCGGTTCTGGTGTTTTTGGAAACCGGCGCTGAACTGGTGATCCCGGTGCTGATGTCGGATTTGATCGATGTAGGCGTTGCGGCGCATGATATGGATTATATTTTGCATAAAGGGGTGCAGATGGCGTTTTGCGCGCTGTTTTCTCTTTTGACGGGCTTGTTATATGCTCGATTTGCCGCCCGCGCTGCTTATGGGTGGGGTGCCCGTCTGCGGGACGCGGAATACCAGAAAGTGCAGGCTTTTGCTTTTTCAAATTTGGATCATTTTTCGTCTGCCTCTCTGATAACCCGGCTGACCAGTGATATTACCTTGCTGCAAAACGCAGTCAACGGTGGCTTGCGTCCGCTGGTGCGCGGTCCCGTTATGCTGATTTTGGGAATTGTTTTGGCTTTTGTCATGAATCCCGAATTGTCTGTGGTATTTTTGGTCGCGTCTCCTCTTCTGGGAGCGATCCTTCTTGTTATTGTGCGCAAAATTGCCCCGATGTATCGCCGTTTACAGGAGGTCATGGATCGGCTGAACAATACGGTACAGGAAAATGTAACGGCGATCCGCGCGGTCAAAGCGTTTGTACGCGGTGAATATGAAGAAGAAAAATTTGGCAGTGTCAATCGGGAACTTGCTGAGACCGGAAGCAAAACCTTTCATTTTGCGGTGATGAATCAGCCGGCTTTTCAGTTCGTTATGTATACGGCAGTGGTTTTGATTATGTGGTTCGGCGGCAACATGGTGCTCAATTCTACGCTGCAAGTCGGTGATTTAACCGGTTTCCTGAGCTATGTTTTTCAAATCATGAATTCTTTGATGATGATTTCCAATGTCTTTTTGCTTCTCAGCCGTTCCCTTGCCGGTGCAAAGCGGGTTGCTGAGGTGCTGGATGAAAACATTGTTTTGACTTCTCCGAAAAACGGTTGTACTGACATCAAAGACGGCAGCGTGGAGTTCCGGAATGTTTCTTTTAAGTATCGTGCCGACGCAGAGGCATTTGCTCTTTCTCATGTCAGCGTTACCATACAGGCCGGGCAGACCGTTGGCATCCTTGGCGGTACCGGTTCGGCAAAATCAACGCTGGTACAATTGATTCCCCGGCTGTATGATGCCACCACAGGGGAAGTATTGGTCGGCGGGCGAAATGTCAGGGAATATGATTTGGCTTCGCTGCGCGATGCGGTTGGAATTGTTTTGCAAAAAAATGTGTTGTTTTCCGGTACTGTGCGGGAAAATCTTGCATGGGGCAATCCGAACGCGACAGATGAACAGATGTGGCAGGCGCTGAAAACCGCTGCGGCAGATGAATTTTTGATGCAGGGCAAACGCGGGCTGGACACCGATCTCGGACAGGGTGGCGTAAACTTGTCCGGTGGACAGAAACAGCGTGTTTGCATTGCACGAGCGCTGCTGAAGAATCCGAAAATCCTGATTTTTGACGATTCTACCAGCGCAGTGGATATGGCAACTGAGAAGACCATTCGCGATTCGCTGTCCGATCTTCATGGCATGACAAAAATCATCATTGCTCAGCGTATTTCATCGGTAATCGATACCGATTTGATTCTTGTTTTGGACGATGGAAAGCTTCACGATGCCGGAACACACGATGAGCTTTTGGCGCGCGATCCGATTTATCAGGAAATTTACGCTTCCCAAATGCGAAAGGAGGCGGATTGACATGGCGTCAAGACAATTTTCCGGTAAGCGTCCGAAAAATCTGGGCAATACGGTCAAAACCCTGTTTTCCTACTTGGGACGGCATCGATTCCTGCTTCTTGCCGTTGCGGTATTGGTTGCGCTGAGCGCAGGTGCGAACCTGTTGGGAAACTATATGATTCGTCCGGTTGTCAACCTGTTGGCAGCAGGGCAGATGAATCGGCTTGTTGCCGGTGTTCTGATAACGACGGTGATTTATCTTGTCGGCGTTGCCTGTACTTACGGCTATACACAGATTATGGTGAATGCCGCCCAAAAGGTATTGTTTGATATTCGGCGGGATCTGTTCGCGCATTTACAGACGCTGCCGCTTCGTTATTTTGACCGCAGCCGTCATGGCGATATCATGAGCTGTTTTACTAACGATATAGAAACGGTATCCGACGCGATGAACAACAGCTTCGCAATGACAATCCAAAGCCTGATACAAATGGTTGGCACCCTGACGATCCTGTTTATCTTAAGCTGGAAACTGACTTTGATTGTATTGGCGTGTTATGTGCTGATGTTCCTGTATATTCGCTTCAGCGCCAGGCATAGCCGTAAGTATTATAATCGTCAGCAAAGCTGTTTAGGCGATTTGGACGGCTATATGGAGGAAATGATAAGCGGTCAGAAGGTCATTAAGGTTTTTAATCATGAAGGAGAGAACCTGCGTCTGTTCCGGCAAAAGAACGAGGCGCTGCGCAAAGCGGGAACCGGCGCGCAAAGTTTCGCGGCGACGATGGTGCCGGCGGTTGTGGGGCTTTCGTATGTGAATTATGCCATTGTGGCGGTGCTTGGCGGCATTTTTGCCATGAATGGTGAAATGGATGTCGGCAGTCTTGCCAGTTATCTGGTTTTTGTTCGTCAGGCAGCCGCGCCGATCAACCAGTTCACCCAGCAAAGCAATTTCTTGTTGGCTGCGCTTGCAGGTGCAGAGCGGGTTTTTACGGTCATGCGGCAGCCGGCGGAAACGGATAACGGGCTGGTCACGCTGTTACAAAAAGAAGAAAACGGGCAAAAAAAATGGGCATGGAAGCAGCCAGACGGCAGTTTGGTTCCTCTGCGGGGCGATGTGCGTTTCCTTCATGTGGATTTCGCTTATGATTCATCGCATCCGATTTTAAAGGATATTTGTTTATACGCCAAGCCGGGGCAAAAAATTGCCTTTGTCGGATCAACCGGCGCGGGCAAAACCACCATTACCAATCTGATTAACCGTTTTTACGATGTCAGAGGCGGACAGGTGCTGTATGATGGCATTGATGTGCGCAACATAAAAAAGAATGATTTACGCCGTTCTCTGGGTATTGTTTTGCAGGATACCCATTTGTTTACCGGAACCATTGCTGATAATATTCGCTACGGCGATTTGAACGCCAGCGATGAACAGATCAGAAAGGCGGCAAAAATCGCGAATGCCGATTCGTTCATTCGCAGGTTGCCGCAGGGATATGATACGCCTGTGCGAGGAGATGGAGCAAATCTTTCGCAGGGGCAGCGTCAGCTTTTGGCAATTGCCCGTGCCGCTGTTGCGGATCCCCCGGTGCTGATTTTGGATGAAGCAACATCCTCCATCGATACCAGAACCGAACGATTGATTGAACAGGGAATGGATCAGCTGATGAACGGGAGAACCGTTTTCGTCATTGCTCACCGGCTTTCTACGGTTCGCAATGCAGACGCCATTATGGTGCTGGATCATGGAGAAATCGTTGAACGCGGCACGCATGACGAATTGCTTCGGCAAAAGGGAATGTATTATCGGCTGTATCACGGTATGACAGAGCTGACCTGAATTTGGTTTCACAAAAACAACAGAAAAACACACCCACAAAAAAGATCTTGTCATTTTTGTGGGTGTGCTGTTTTTTAGAGGAAAAAGAAGGCGTTTTTAAACAGGGGCGTTTTTATGGGTTCGCAGTGGTATTTTTTCCATTTCTTTTTCCATTTCCGTTCCCATTTCCATTCCCGTTGCCGATTCCATTTCCAGTTCCATTCCCGTTTCCGCTGCCGTGCGATCCCTGGCCGGAAACATGGTCGGTCTGCGTGGTTCCTTCGCCTTGCAAAGATTCGATTCTTTCATAAATCTGCCGCATTGACAACCCGGCAGCGTCTTCCGGCGTAACGGTTTGATCCAGTTCATGCCAGATCAGATAGGCTCGATACTTGCCAACAGAAAGTCCTGCCGTTTCAGCTGCCTGCGCTTCTTCTTCCGTCGCAAGGGAACACGATGCGCCGCAGTTTTGAAGCCCTGCATGTAGGCGATTGCGCTGCTGCTCGCCGCCTCCAATGATGGTCAGATCCGCATCAGCGTTTTGATCCAGCAGCTCCTGAACCGTTTCTTCACAAGTACCGAATAATTTCACATCGCCTTCGGCGCCAATCACGCGGTCGAACCGATTGACAGACAGAACGATGTTTTCTTCTCCTTCTACGGCGACAGCTATTGTGGGCGTAAAATAGAGAAAACATCCAATTACAGTAAGCATGACCAGAAGCAGTGCCGGCGCGGTTCTAAGAATTGCACGGTTTTTTTGCGACGGTGCTTTTTGAGAGGCGGCTTTTTGCATTGCGCGAAGAGCCGCTTCCTTTTGGCTTTCTGTTGCCTGAATGCTGTCAAAGGCGGCTTTCCATTCGTTTTTCACCGCTCTCACCTCCGATCTGTTGTTTTAAAAGCTCTCTGCCACGGCTGAGCAGGGTATAAACGGTGTTGATGTTTTTCTTTAGAATGAGTGCGATTTCCTGTGCGGGGTAATCTTCATAATAATGCAGATATAAAACCTCTTTGTATTTTTTCGGAAGAGACAGCACCACTTCCAGCAGTTCCCCTTGTTCTTCCCGCACCGGAGCGGGAAGTTCAGCAAGAACTTCGTCAGAGGTTATGCGCTGACGCCAGGGGCTTTTCAGCACATCTTTGCATCCATTGATTGCCACACGCAAAAGCCATGCCTTTTCATGTTCATCACTGTCAAAGGGTGGCGCTTTTTGAAAATAACGCAGAAAAACGGTTTGAAAAATATCTTCTGAATCTGCGTGGTTCTTTAGATACAGCACGCAGATTCGCGCTACCATATCACCGTATTTTGCAATGGCTCGCTCCACCTGCGCTTCTGTTTTCATGCTGTATCACCGTCCTATATCTTTTTATCTGCCGTTATTTTGTCTGGCGCAGCTGCCGTTGGTTCGGTTGTCGCAAACACCGTCCTGATCGGTGTCGATGAAATTCTGTCCGGCACCGCCGTTGCGATTGCCTTGCCCGGTTGCCTGGTTGCCGGCATTGTCGCAGATACCATCGTTGTTTTCGTCAACAAAGTTTTTGCCGCTGCCGTTTGCCCGGTTGTCGCAAATGCCGTCCTGATCGGTGTCGATGAAATTCTGTCCGGCACCGCTGTTACGATTGCCTTTTCCGGTTGCCTGGCTGCCGGCATTGTCGCAGATACCATCGTTGTTTTCGTCAACAAAGTTTTTGCCGTTACTGTTGTTTGCCCGGTTGTCGCAAATACCGTTCTGATCGGTGTCGATGAAGTTCTGTCCGGCGCCGCCGTTGCGATAGCCGTTTCCGGCTGCCTGGTTACCGGCATTGTCGCAGATACCATCGTTGTTTTCGTCAACAAAGTTTTGGCCGTTACTGTTTGCCCGGTTGTCGCAAATACCGTCCTGATCGGTGTCGATGAAGTTCTGTCCAACGCTATTTGCTGAAAGGTTGGTTGCTGCAAGGTTTGTCACCACAGCTGTTTGTTGATTGTCACAGATCCCGTTTCGGTCAGCGTCCGTAAAGCCGCCGCCTCGAATTGCCGAAACCGGCAGAGCAATCAGACAAGCAGACAAAAGAGCAGTTGAAAGACCAATCACGATTTTTTTCATTGTAAAGACCTCCATTTTTTTGATCTCACCCTATATACGAAATGGTGAGGCAAAACCTTTCAAAAATCAAAAAAATTTTTTGGAAATCCTGAAATCTATCGTTTTGTATATAGAAGGAATCAATGATCTTTATCGGATGAGGCAGGAAGTCGTGCAAAATAGAGAGAAAGGTCTGCGAATGACGTTTGTATCGAGCGCAGAAAAAATTTTGCTGTATAAGAGCAAATACAATGCAAGGAGAGGTACAGAAACGGAAAGGCAGTTTCGATCGTTTTACAAAAAAAGAAACATCTTGACAAAATGCGAGACAATTCATACAATAGATTGGGAAGAGTTTATTATGTGATTTTCGTACAAAAAATCATAGTCGAAGATTTTACTCGTTCCAAAAGGAAGTGCTCGTATGTTGTGTCCGAACTGTGGAAAGGATAGTGATTCCAATGGTTTGTTCTGTGAATTTTGCGGCGCACTTCTTCCGTCAGATGGACTGGAAGAGGAAATCCAAATGGAAGAAGAAGAGAAACACCGACGGTTTCTTTTGTCTGTGATTCCTGTGCTGGTTGCCGTTCTTCTCCTGCTGCTGGCAGTCATCATGTCGGTGGTGCGGCAGCAGAAAGACAGAAAAGAGATAGGAAATTTTGAGGCGGGTACTACGGTAAGACTTTCCATTTCAACAAAAAAGGAAAACACGGCAGTTGAGTCTAACGCTGAAGCGCTGGAAACAACGCCTGCTGCTCCTTCTTCCTCGCAGGATCCGATCGAAACCGAGTCGTCAGCGGTCGGGGCTGACGGTGCTGCGATAGAGCTGTCTCCCACCGGTTTTATACAATGGGGTGAACAGGAAAACGGATTCTATGAAAATACGGATGTGGTTATTCCTGAGGAGACGGATTTGGAGGAACCGTCGGAACCGCTGGATGATTTTTTCAGTGAACCGGAAACATGGGGACTGGATGGGATGGATGATGACAGATAACTGAAAAGAACAGAGAATCAAAAAAACGGCAGCCGCGTTCGTGCGACTGCCGTTTGCCATACCTTACAGCGTATTGAAAAGTTGTTTAAAGAGTGCCTCGATCTGGCTGATAAAACCGGAAATAAAGGCTTCCAGTTTTGACCAAAGGGCAGCAAATTTATACTCCAGTGAATTTAATGACTCTGCACCAAACACATCTGCATAATTGATGGTAGAGGTTTCATAAGTGGTCAAGTCATCCATATTCAGGGTAAAGGTACGGAACCCACGGTTGTCATCGTTATAGGAACGGAATGTGCAGCCGGGGCAGGAGATCAGATCAATTCCTTCATAAGGAACGACAAAGGAATTGATATGGTCATGACCGAAAACAATCGCAACCACATCGCCCTGCGCTTTCATGGTGTCAAATTCATAACGGGCTTCGGGGATATCCAGATTGGCCGGGCAGGGACCTTCGCCAAGATAGCTGCCTTCACCGGCATCATCGGGCAGAGCCCAGTAAGTGCCGAATTTGGCGACGGCACCGGGGGTGCCGGCAGGAACTTCAACCAGCGCGTCATAAATCTGCACCGGGGCAATGTGTTGGAAAACCATGGAGGGAACCGGCTGACCGCCGTTATTTGCTTTCAGCTCATCAGAGGTTTTGACATACCAGTCTAGGGCCTCCTGATAAACGAAGCCGTAGCCGTTCTCATTGCCGTTTTCATCAATATAATAGCTGCCGGAATCCAGCATCCAGATGTTGTAAACGACTTGATCGCTGTCAGCGGACGCATAGATGGGAATGTTATAGTTGCCATAGCTTTTTTCCATCGGTTCGCCTTCCCAGCCGATATAGCAATCATATTCTTTATAGATTTCGACCTGTTCCGCCTTCGACAAGGGGGTGTTCTCGTCGTCATGGTTGCCGAATACGCCGGCTACAGGAATATCGTAGTCGTCAAAAATGTCCATCACATTGCGGATGGCCGTTTCAGCGGCGGACTTTGTCAGGGAAAGATAACCGGCGATGTTGTCACCGGGCATCAGGATCAGATCAGGATCCTCTTTCTCGATTGCAGCACGGATAAACTTTTCGGAAAGCCCTGTTAAAATGGGACCGTCTTGGATATCCGCAACGCTCAAAATTTTCAGCGTTCCGTCCTCATTAAAAGAAACATGAGCCTTTTCAGGGCGTGTCAGCTCTTCGTCGGCAGCAAAAACGGCCGGCAGCAACGCCGTGAAAAGCAAACACACGCTCATGAGGACAGCAATAGCTTTTTTCATAGTTGTTTTGCACTCCTTCATATGGTATGTGATTATTATAGCATGGAGTGACTAAAAATCAAGGTGTTTTTCGGAATATTTTTGACTGATTACCGATAAATACCAGCAAAAATAAACGGGGAAACCTTCTTTTAGCCGTTTGCGGAAGCGGTTGTATTGGGTGTTGCCGCCGTTGGGTCGGTAACAGCCGCCAATAAGCTCATGCTGACCCAGCCGGAGGCGTCATTATAGGTTGTATATCCCCATTCACCGCTGACGACGGAAACGATGATGATCGACCCTTTCGGAATGGTCGTAACAATTTCAGCGTTGGCAAGGGGTTGTGCGCGCATATTCAGGGCGTTGGCCGTGGTATTGACACGATAAGAGCCTGCGCCGGACGATGCGGTCGGATCGGTGGAGGTTTCCGGAAGGGGAGTGGGCGTTTCCTGCTCATCCTCGATGGGAATGGGATTGTCGTCAGTCGATGGTGAGCGGCTGTTGCTGACCACGACGCCTAAGAGTACCGCACAAACGATCACAAGAACGATTAAAATGGCAAAAAGCGCCAGCAAAAAGTTCTTATTGACCAAAACTTGATCGGTTCTTTTGTTTGCCATAAGACATTTGCTCCTTTATGTAAAAATATTATGCAAAAAAGCCGTCGAAGCGGGTTCGGCTCCGGCGGCGAACAGACGAAAAACACGCAAACGCAGAAAAACTGCTTTTCGTCTGCCGCTTTCAATATATGCCGAAACCACGGTTTTATTCATCGGGAAAAAACGGTATTTTATAAAAGCGAAACCTGTTCGCCTGCATCCTCCGCCGCCAACAGTGCGCCAGCAGCCGGTATGCTTTTTGCTAAATAGCGTTTGGCATTGACGAACTCGGAACCATCAGATGGCACAACGGCGGAAAGATGATGATTTTTGCGCAGCGTCATCACCTGGACCCCTTGCGAATCTTTGGTGCTTTTTGCGGAAATCATGGACGAATGCAAAAGCAGGATCTTGCCGTTGGTCGTTGTTAAGCGGAACAGTTGATCGTCGATCGTGTGATAGACGGCTACCAGCTCCGATTTATCGCTGTATGCTTTAATCAGCTTTTTACGATTGGTTTTGGTTTCGTAGGCTGACGCATCAATTTTAGCGCATTTGCCGTTCGCGAAGAAAAACAGCAAATAACCGGAAAACTCGTTCAAAGCGATCATGAACCGCAGAGATTCGCCTTCGTCTACCTGTAGTTTTGACGCGGCAAAATCACCAAGGTTGGAGGCTTTTGTATCTTCAAAGTCGGCGGCACGGGCTTTGTATACCTGGCAGCGGTCGGAAAAGAACAAAAGATTGGTTCGGTTATCTGCTTCGACAGAATAGATGATCTGGTCGCCTTCTTTTAGCTTGTGTTCACCGCTCATGCGCAAGGATTGAGGCGTGATTTTTTTAAAATAGCCGTCCCTCGTAAAGAACAGATGAACCGGATAGGAGGGAATGGTTTCCTGCTCCAGGTCGTCATCCGCCTCCGATTCGTAAATAATCTTCGTGCGCCGGTCGGCTGCGTATTTTTCGCAAACCTGATCCAGTTCCTGTTCAATAATCTCATAAATGCGGGATTTCTTGCGAAGGATATCCTCCATGTCATCAATTTGCTCGCCCAGCTCATCAATG
The DNA here is from genome assembly GCA_944380845.1 of uncultured Clostridia bacterium. GTDB lineage: Bacteria > Bacillota > Clostridia > Oscillospirales > Acutalibacteraceae > RGIG2774. Next base: position 29,517 of record CALWIU010000002.1, read on the forward strand.
TCCTTCATGCGTTTGAGGATATATTCACGGTTTAAGTGGCGCAGCTTGATTTCAGCGACATATTCCGCCTGTGTTTCATCAATGCCGAAGCCGATCATTAAATTCGGCACGACCTCGGCTTCTTCTTCGGTTTCACGGACGATTTTGACCGCTTTATCAATATCCAACAGGATTTTAGAAAGCCCTTCATACAGGTGCAGTTTTTCTTTGGATTTGTTTAAATCAAATAAAACCCGCCGGCGGATGCACTCGCATCGGAAGGCAAGCCATTCCTGCAAAATACCGCGCACGCCCAGAACTTCCGGACTGCCGCCGATCAGAATGTTGAAATTACAGGAAAAGCTATCCTGAAGCGGCGTCAAACGGAACAGACGGTGCATCAGTTTTTCAGGATCGGTGCCTCGTTTTAGTTCAATGGTGATTTTCAGACCGGTTTTATCTGTTTCGTCACGAACATCGGAGATTTCGCGGATTTTTCCGGTTTTGACAAGATCAATAATTTTATCAATAATCGCTTCACTTGTCGTCGTTGGCGGTATTTGGGTAATATCGATGCAGTTGTTTTTCTTATCGAAGGCATAAACCGATCGAATTTTCAGGGAGCCTCTACCGGTTTCGTAGATTTCATGCAGGGTGTCCCGGTTGTAGAGCAGTTCGCCGCCGCCGACAAAATCAGGCCCGTTGAGTGTTTCAAACAAATCTGCATCGGGGTCAGAAATCAGCGCTTTTGCGGAAAGGCAGACCTCGCGCAGATTAAAAGAACAAATGCTGCTTGCCATTCCCACTGCAATACCGGAAGTATTGTTGACCAGAATATTCGGGAAAGTAACCGGCAGCAAAGTCGGTTCGACCATAGAGTTGTCGTAGTTGGGAACAAAATCCACCGTATCTTTTTCAATATCGCGAAAAAGTTCCGCTGCGATCGGTTCCAGTTTGGCTTCCGTATAACGGGAGGCAGCGTATGCCATATTGCGTGAATAGGCTTTGCCGAAGTTGCCTTTGGAGTCCACATACGGGTATAAAAGCGCTTCGTTTCCCCGGGCGAGACGAACCATGGTTTCATAAATCGGTCCGTCGCCATGCGGGTTGAGCTGCATGGTTCTGCCGACGATGTTCGCCGATTTGATACGCGCTCCGTTTAAAAGTCCCATTTTATACATGGTGTACAGGAGTTTGCGGTGGCTCGGCTTGAATCCGTCGATCTCGGGAATGGCACGCGAAAGAATGACGCTCATGGCGTAGGGCATATAATTGATTTCCAGCGTGTCGGTAATAAATTGATTTTGAATTTCGCCTGCCCCGGCAATATGCGCGTTGGACGGCTCTTCGGGCTGTGGCGTAGGTTTTTTGGTTGTTCGTTTTGCCATGATTCAAAAAGCCCGGTCAGCTAATATCCGCAAGATCGAGATACAGATGCCCGTTGTCGGCTATATACTCCTTTCTGCCTTGCAAGTTATCTCCTAACAGCAGGTCAAATTTATCGGAAACCGCCATGTCGTCCCGATCGGCTTCCACGCGGATCAGGCGGCGCGTTTCCGGGTTCATGGTGGTCAGCCACATCATATCCGCATCATTTTCACCCAGACCTTTGGAGCGCTGGATCGTATATTTCGCGCTGCCGATTTCAGCGAGGGCGTCCGCTTTTTCTTTTTCCGTATAGGCGAACCAGGTTTGCCCGCGGCTGGTGATTTCGTATAAGGGCGATTCTGCGATATAAACCTTGCCCGCGCGGATCAGCGAGGGCATCAACCGGTAAAACATCGTTAAAATCAGCGTGCGAATCTGGAACCCGTCAACATCCGCATCGGTGCAGATGATTACCTTGCTCCAGCGCAGATTTTCCAGTTGAAAGGAGTAAAGCTCCTTGTTTTTGGATTTGACCTCTACGCCGCAGCCCAAAACTTTAATCAGGTCGGTGATAATATCGTTTTTAAAGATTTTATCGTATTCGCTTTTTAAACAGTTCAGAATCTTTCCCCGCACGGGAATTACGGCCTGAAAAGCGGAATCACGCGCTTGTTTACAAGCGCCCAAAGCGGAGTCGCCTTCTACAATGAAAATTTCACGCTCATTGACATCCCGGCTCCGGCAGTCAACAAACTTTTCCACCCGGTTCAGCATATCCTTTCCGCTGGCAAGGGTTTTTTTCATGCTGATGCGGGTATTTTCCGCCTTCACGCGGCTGCGCATATTGATCAGGACCTGATCGGCAATGCGATCCGCTTCCGCTTTGTTTTCAATAAAATAAATCTCAAGCTGGTGCTTAAAGAAATCAGTCATTGCTTCTTGGATAAAGCGGTTGGTGATGGATTTTTTGGTTTGGTTTTCATAGGAAGTCTGCGTGGAAAATGACGACACAACTAAAATCAGGCAGTCTTCAATATCCTGAAAGCTGATTTTACTGTCCTGTTTGGTATATTTTCCCTGCTGCTTCAGATAGGCGTCAATCTGCGAAACGAAGGCGCTGCGGACAGCTTTTTCCGGTGCGCCGCCATATTCAAGATAACTGGAATTATGATAATATTCCTTGCGGCAGATTTTATTGGAAAAGCAGAGAGCGGCGTTTATTTTGACGCGGTAGTCTTTTTTATCCGCCCGATCCCGTCCGGTTTTTTCGGTTTGCCAGAAGCGAATGGAGGACATCTCTGTTCCCGCCGCAATTTCGGTGACATAATCAACCAGACCGTTTTCATAGTAATACTCGTATGTCTCAAATTGAGAGGGGGAAATTTGATCTTTTAAAATAAAGTGGATGCCGGAATTGACCACAGCCTGCCTTTTGAGAATGTCCTGATAATAACTGAGCGGAATGCTGATATCGGTAAAAACAGCCAGATCCGGCCGCCAGCGGATGCGTGTACCCGTATCTTTTTTCGTGTAGGGTTCTTTTTTCATGTCGCCGACAGGGTTGCCTTTTTCAAAATGCAGGGTATAGCAATACCCGCCGTTATGGATCTCAGCATCCATATATTCCGAAGCGTACTGTGTTGCACAGAGGCCGAGACCGTTCAGACCCAATGAGAACTCATAGCTGCCGCCGTCCGCGTCATATTTGCCGCCTGCGTACATTTCACAGAAAAGCAGCTGCCAGTTATAGCAGCCCTCTTTTTCGTTATAGTCAACCGGCATTCCTCTGCCGTGATCCTGCACCTCAATGGAGCGATCTAAAAAACGGGTTACGGTAATTCGATTGCCAAATCCCATTCGCGCTTCGTCGATAGAATTTGAGATGATCTCAAACACGGCGTGTTCGCAACCGTCCAGTCCGTCAGAACCGAAAATGACGCCCGGTCGAAGGCGTACTCTGTCTGCGCCTTCCAACTTTTTGATGCTATTGTTGTTATAAGCCGCTTTTTTCGCCATTCTTTTTCCTTCCATGCCGTCAGAACGACAGCTTATCCTACTTTACAATGATATTATTATATAGTATACTATAAATACTGGCAATCAGTCAAGAAAAAAACAAGCCTTCCGCTTTAGAACAAGACTCCTGAAAAAAAATAAAAAAAAGACTTGATTTTTTTTCCGCGTTGTGCTAAACTACTTTAGCACGACAAACGAGGGCTGTTTCGATTGTCGTTATAACACAAGAAAGGATGATTCGCATGGAATGGTACGAGATCGTTCTCGGCATCTTTTTGATCGTTGTTTCCGTGTTGATTACGGTGCTGGTGCTGATGCAGAAGAGCAACGACAACGGTTTGTCCGGTGCTATTGTCGGCGGCAGCGCGGATACCTTTTATGGTAAAAACAAGGGTCGCACCAACGAGGCAAAGCTCGCAAAGATCACGAAAATTCTTGCGGTCGTCTTTTTCATATTGGTGCTTGGCACTTCTATTGTCTGCACCGTTGTGCGCTAAACAGACTTCGGTCTGTTCTACCTGATCCAGTAGCTCAGTCGGCAGAGCACCTGCCTTTTAAGCAGGGTGTCCGGAGTTCGAATCTCCGCTGGATCACCAATTAACCGTTTGCTTCGGCAAGCGGTTTTTTTGTTTGCCATTGACAGTTTGTAAGGTTCTTTTTTTGGCGAAGCGGTAGGTGCTTATGCAAATACCGCTTCCTTTGCTGTTCCTGCTTACGACACAGATCACAAATAAAAATACACAATATTGAATAAATTATATTGCAATAACTGTTGAAATCGCCAAATCTTAGTGCTAAAATAATAGTAATTACAATACAGACTTTTTTGCGGCATAACAAAGGGGTTGTGTTTCGCTGCAAGATCCGTCCGATTTGTATTGTGATCGAAAAGGTGGGAAGTTGCGATTGAAAAAACGAGAGAAAAAAAGCAAGTCGAAAAAAACCTCCTGGCGGAACCGGGTTGCTGACTGGCTGATTTCCCCCGGTGGAAAATGGCGGCAAAAACTGAAAATCGAATATCGGCAGCAGCTGCGGGAAATTGTTTTAAATCCCGTTGCGTGGTTCAGGGGCGTGGATTTGCCGGAAGGTCATGTGACGCCGTGGGAGCTTTTTTTATTTGCGCTTTCTGCGGCTTTGGCACATATCAACAACGGCCTGTCAGGAAAGCAGGATTTTCTATATAAGGAATATTACCGGATCGCACCCAATAAAATATCCGTTGGCAGTGTGATTTCATCCCTTTGGGACGCGGCAAATGATCCGGTTTTGGGAACTTATATGGATAGAAAGCGATGGGGGCCGAGAGAATGGCGGATTATCATGCGGATTTCTGCTGTTACCGGACATACGCTGAATGTAATCAAGCTGCTTGACGGCGGAATGAGCGATTGGCAGCACATTGTCGTGTTGGTTGCCTGTAACTGTATCCAGGATATTATCGGAACAATGGATGCGGTTGCCGGACAGAAAATGCGTGCCGGTATCAGTCCTTATTCGCAGCAGAGAGCCCGTACGCAGGTATGGAGTTCCGTAGGGAGCAGCATCGGATACCCACTGTCGATGATTCCCAATCTTTTGATGGGGTTCAAGGATATTCTGGGACTGAATGATTATCAGATTATCGTTGTCGGGGCGATTTGCGTACTGCCGATGAATATTATTTCTTCTTTTTTGCTTTCTTTTATGAAACAGCGCGTTTCTTTCCGTCCCGGCGCGCCGATTAACAGTTTGCCGGATGATCCGAGTCATATAACACCGCTTCAGGACGAAATGCCTCCTCAGCCGACGGAGTCCGTTGAAGAAGAACGAGAACGAATGCGTCAGACGCTGCGTAAAAAGCTGGACGAAAAGGAGAAGCGCCAGCAGGAACAGGACATGACAGCGAAAGAGCGTCGGGCGCGCAGGAGAGAAGAAAAACGCATCCATCGAGAAAAGTTTAAACGCGGAGAATATGAAATCGATCCCAATACCGGGGAACCCAAGCTGACCATCTTAGAGAGCTTTGCCGTGACAAAATACAATAAATATTTTATTGCCAATACCATTGCCGGATTTATTACGGTCTTTACGCCGACGGTGGATGAGCTTTTGATTTTCCGATATCTGGTTCCCAAACTGAAGTTTTTCGGTAATGAATTGGGCGGGGAAGTGCTTTTGCAGTTAAAATGGCAGATCGCAGGCACCTTTGTTACATTCACCAAGCCTTTTTCCCGGCAGATGGTTAATTTGATCGGCGGTCCGTTGAAAACGCACAAGCTGAACAATCTGCTTATCATCGTTGCAAATTTTCTCTTTTTCCTGATTGGCGCCAATAAATTGTGGAAGATTTTCCTGATTACCATCATTCAGGCGCTGCTTAATGTTGTCGCTGACATGGATGCCGTTGCCGGTTCGCTTTTGACATATGAGATGCTGGATTATGTTGAGCTGAAAACCGGACTTCGGACAGAAGGCGTAACGACGGCTGTTTCCGCTCTGATTACCAAAATTGTATCCAACAACATCGGCACTTTGACTGGAAACGCTTTTTTGGAGTGGACAGGGTACACCGGAGGATATGATGAAACCGGTGAGGCATTGCCGCCTCGGTTTGTCAAATATATGTGGCCAATGTTTACTTTGGCAACTGTCTTTGACAATTTTGTTTATTTGATTGCCCGTTCTTTTATCAAGTATTCACCGGAAGACAGTGACCGTGTCGAAGCTCTTTTGAAGGAGCGCCGCGCCGCCAAAGACAGGGAAAAACAGGAAGCTGATGAAGTTTCTGTCGGGGCGGATCATACCGGCAAGTGATTACAAAAAAACAGGAAGCGAACGGTTGTCGCTTCCTGTTTTTTTATATCGTGTTATTTTGAAAACCGTTTTGTTGCTACGGCGACACCTTTGCCGACAGCGGAACCCAGCACGGTACAGACCAGGGCTTCTACCGGCGCGTTAACACCGGCGGCAATCAAAATGATCGTACTCAGAACCGAGTCTGCGCCCAGTGCAGCTGCCTGTTCGGCTGTAAAGGTCAGGTTCATGAAAAACAGAGCCAAAAAACCTAAAAATAAAATCGTGTTCAGCAGTGAGCCGCAGAGGCTTCCTACGAGATAACTCCAGCCTTTTTTCGCGTCTTTTTGGCACAGGCACGGAAAATCAGACCGCAAAACAGGCCTGTCAACAGCCGGGGCACAAAGCAGACAATAAAGGCGCGGACAGCGCTTTCGCTCAGAAGAATGCCGCCCAAAAAGTCACCGGTAAAGCATTGAATGAAGCTGGTCACACCGAAAACACCGCCTAAAAAGGCGGAAACGGCGGGACCTTCTGTTACCGCGCCGACGATAACAGGGATCATGCACAGCGTCAGCGACAATGCGCCGATGCGCAAATACCCCAATGGGGTGAATGCCATCACCACGAGCAGCGCTGTGAGCATGGCGGTTACGGTCAGGCGGATGGTTTTTTCCCTGCCTGCCGCTCTCGTTTTTGTTTCCATAAAAAATCCTCCTTGCTGCTGTTTCTTTCCTGTAAGAATACAGCGCAAAATTTATATCAACGGCAGAGCCGTAGATAATGAATTAAAGATTTTCGACAAGTTTATCATATAAGGTCGGTATGGTGATTTGATGGTCGCCCGTAAAATGCCAGCCCATCCCGCCATTTTGGGTGGGACGGTTGACGATGTTTTTTCGCGGTCGATAATAATATGCCGGATCATCATAGCCGATTTTTTTCCGGTAATCCCCCAGTGGTACCAAATCAAAGTTCGCTGTTGTGATGTGAAAAGTCGGATAGCCGAGATTGCGAACAATGGAGAGGGCTTTTAAAAAGACTTCGGGGCCAATCACGGCAGAACCAAAATTTAAAAACACGCCACCTTCCAGTTCAGAAACGCTATGACACATTTTTTTAAAATCGATGCCGGAGCATTTGCCGATGATCGCCATATCACAGCTTGGATGCTGGTGAATAATATCCGTCCCCAACGCGATGTGATAACTCATGGGAATATCCAGCCGGTATCCTTGCCAGAGCAGGCAATTTTCCCGGTAGGGAAATCGATCGGGATGGCGGTCGATGTACTCACCCAGCGCTTCGCCGTAACCGAGTCCTTTTTCTGCTCCGAGACGCAGTGCTTCATTCATCCATGCTCCGGTTTCTTCCCACATTCCGAAGGAGCCGTCTTCAATGGCAGTGGGCACATCTTCGCTGGTGCCGCCGAGATACGCCAATTCAAAATCATGTATGCTGGTTGCGCCATTGGCCGCGATATGGGTGATTACGCCTTTTTTCATCAGTTCGATGACATAGCGCGACAGGCGGTTTTTGATAACATGGGCACCCATGCTCCAAATGACCGGGCGGTGATTTTTTCTCGCATCGAGGATTCGAGTGACAAGTTCATCAAAGCCCGGCGCTTGATATACGGGATGCTGTGCGTGATCCGGTTGCAATAGTTGATCGATTGTTACAAGGTTTTTCCGTTCCCGGGCGGAAAAAGTGCGAATGCCGCTTAGATCCAGGATTTGCTGCCGCCGCATAGCTATTCACTCCTTGAAGGACAACAGACGCAAAAGGGAATCGATGTCCATAAAATTACAAATCAGCGCTTCCGCTCCAGCCTGTGTTAAGCGGGCGGTTTTTTCCGGGTCTTCTGTGAGTCCGCATGAGTCTTCCCGGCCGACGACTCCCAATGTCCGGCAACCCTTTTCGCTCCCAAGACAGATTTCTACCTTTCCATCGCCGCAAATCAAAATGCGGGAGGGGGGAATATGGTTCTCTTCGAGAAAGCGGTTTAAGGTAGCTTCTTTGCTGCAGTTTTCAGAGTGGGGCTGCGCCCCTTCTATCTTTACAAAATAACCGTCAAGCGATAAAAGCCGTGCTTCCGCTTTTACATCCTCTGTGTCTGTCCCGCTGGCGGCAAAGAGACGAACCCCGCGATCTGTTAATGCTTTTAAAAAATCTGTCGCGCCTCGTATGCGGTATTTCTCCGCGAGCGATGGGTCTTGCTCTAATTTTGCGCGTTTTTCCATGATGCCTTCCATGAGACGGTTGTTGTATTGCTCCTTAAAAAACCAGGGGTCCAGCGGCGCATTTCTTTTGTTGCCTGTAAGGCATACCTGTTCACAGAGCCATTTCATTTGATGAATGGTTTGTACGCCGGCGGAACTACTGATATATTGGCGGCAAAGCGCTTCTTTTTCATCCCCAAGATAAAACAGCATGGTTTGCAACATGATTTTTTCCCAGCCGCAGCGAAGCGTTGAGAGGGTGCCGTCAAAGTCGAAAATAGCCGCTTCAGGCGGAAGGGGATAACGCCGGCTTTTAAGAATGCGCATATAGAGCCTCCGTTAAAAAAAGCGGTGTGCGCGAAACATCGCAGGCACACCGCTTCATCGACTATTGAAAGTTAAATGCAGGAAATGGAATAGGCAATCAAATATTGTGCGGCATAGTACAGTATATGATTCCACAAAACATCTTTTTTGCGGTTTCTGCCTTCTCCGAAATAGGTTTTCATCAGGATCATGTCAGAAATCCACATAATCACTTCACCAATCGCCATCATTTTTGCGCCCGTGCTGTTTCCATCGGCAATCGCGCAGCAAATGGTAAAGGTCATAACAAAACCCAAGACAGCAGAGTAAACAGCGCTGATGGCTTTGTATTTGCCAAACTTGACCTTCAATATGCGTCTCTCGCCGAAAACAGCGATCAAAGCAAAGATTGCGGCAACGGCGATGGCGACATAAATATACGCCGGATTGCTGTTCCATTTGAAGCAGTTAAAGGCGGCAACGAAATACAGAACCTGTGTTGCCAAAAAGAAGCTGAAGCCAAGCGCCGTAAATTCATTGCTGCTCTCAAGATATGTATACTTCAAATCCAGCCACAGATCACCGAATGCAGCGGTAACCAAGCCGCCGACAATAAAGAAGGACCACGGGTTAAAGGTCGCAAAGCCAATGGTCAGTTCATTGAATGCAGGAATGGTGTCAAAAATTGCCGCAAGACCAGTGAACACAAAGAAAATGCTCGCGCAGGTTTTGGCGACAGCAGCGGGTAGCCCGCCTTTTTTGATTCGCAAAATGAGGAAAACTATGGTGGCAATCACGCCAAGTACCGTCAACTGTATGAGCATAAATTAACCTCCAATAAGTAGCTTACTTTGTATTATAAAGCCTTTCGACTGAAAATACAATATAATTATTAAAATAATTTGAAAAAATTTTCGGATCAGTCAGCGTTAGCGGCACAGTTTTCTGCTGTAAGATGTTTTTCAATGAACGCATCTGCTGTTTTCCAGTATAATTCAGGATGGATATCCCATGAATTGGCATGAGCCGCGTCCGGAATGGAGAGCATTTCCTTTTCACAGTTTTCCGCAGCATCATAAACTTGCTGGAGCATATGATAGGGTACAAAATCATCTTCTTCGCCGTGGATGAAGAGGATCGGTGTTTTGCATTTTTTCAGCTGCTCAACCGAAGAGGCCTTTTTGATATCGTAGCCCGCACGGATTTTCGTCGTTACGCGCATGGCATCCAGCAGGGGCTGCGCCGGCAGATGAAACATATCGTGAATTACGCTGTCCATTTGATCCCAAACAGAAGTATAGCCGCAGTCTGCGATCAGACACTTGACATTCGGCGGCAAATCTTCGCCGGCAGTCATCATAACTGTTGCGCTGCCCATGGAAACGCCGATCAAAAAGATCTCAGCCTGCGGATCTTTTTCCAGAATAAAGTTGATCCAGTCCAGCATATCGAATCGATCGAACCAACCCATGGTGACATTTTTATGCTCGCTTTTGCCGTGGGCGCGCATATGCGGGATCAGCACATGAAAGCCCTTTTCATAGAAATGCCGGGCAGGTATGCCGACATTTTGCGGGCAGCTGGTCCAGCCGTGAATGCACAGACACCAGACATGAGATTCTTTTTCCGGAATCAGGTGTTCAGCGTGCAGCGTTTCGCCGCTGCGGGAAGAAATCACTTCTTCTGTTGGATCCATACAGGCGAACCAGGTGCGGTCGTCGTGGATGGAGGCGGGGTTCTTTAAGTATTTTTCTTTTTCCGCCGGTTCCAATACAAAAGAGGATTTCCGGCGCGCCATCGATTTTGCGGTAAAGACCTGATCGTATACAATATTACTAAAGGCGAAAAGCAACGCGCCGGTCCCTGCAACGATTCCGGTGACGGCGGCAGTCGCTTTGATGACTTTCTTCTTATCCATGCGGTCAACTCCGTCTCTCCTATTTCTTTGTCATTATAGACCAAAATCTTAAAAAAATCAAGAGATAAAATCGACAGTTTTGTTCCAGCTCGTCAATTTTATCAGACGCTGCGTCAAAAACAGAGGGATAATCCGGGATTTGCGCGGGAAATGGTTGTATTTTAGTGTTCAGGATGATATAATTTGACTATCAATGGCGAATCGACGCCTTTTCGGAGGGATGGTATCATATGGATGATATGACCGGCGTTTTTAAAACCGCAGCGTTTGGCGGCTTTCAAAAAGATGATGTATTACATTTTATTGAAATGCAGAAACAAACAGAAGCAGATCTGCGCGCCGCCGTTGCCGAAATGGACGGCCGCTTGAGGGATTTGACAGAGCGCTGCCGCGTTCTTACAGAAGAAAAAAATGCAATGAAAAATGAGCTGGAAGAAAACCGCGGCGCACGGGAAGCGGCGTCTTCCTTTGCAATCCGGGATGCAGAATACCGTGCGCTGGAAGCAAAGTTTCACTCTCTGGAAGAGCAGAACCGAAAAACGCAGGAGGAAAACGAGCAGCTTCGCCGGTCGCTTGAGCAGGCGGAGCAGCCAGGCAAGCCGTCCCCGCAGGAAACGATGCCGGAAATGAGCCTGGAAGAAAAGGTTGGCTCTGCCTTTGTGGATGCTCGCCGGTTTGCCGATCAGCTGGTAAGTGAAGCGCGTCAGACCGCTGCCGACGCCAACGCGGTGACCGCCCGATTTGTCGCCGATACCGAGAAAAAGGCGCAGCTTCTTTCTGCGGAATTGCGGCTTTGCGCGGAAAAATGCGAAAATTTATTTTCCGGCGTTGAAGCGGATGTGGAGCGGCTGCGGACAGCGTTAAAAAATGTTTCCGATGAGATCGGCTGAATGATGGAAACGGAGTTTTATTCTTGAGTGAATTTTTTGAGAAACGGCGGCAGATTATTCAAAAGACCTTCCGCCGAATGAACGACAGACAATTGGAAGCTGTTTGCACCGTATCGGGGCCGGTATTGGTTCTGGCAGGCGCAGGCAGCGGCAAAACAACGGTTATTGTTAATCGGATCGCCAATTTGATTCGCTTTGGAAACGCCTATCATACAGACAAGACCTGGCGCGCCGTAACAGATGCGGATCTTCAGGCAATGGATCAATATCTTGCCGGGGACAGCGCTGCGTATTCGCGTTTTGCTGATCTGATGGCGTATGATTCTGTGCAGCCGTGGCGAATTCTTGCGATTACTTTTACCAATAAAGCCGCAGGAGAACTGAAAACCCGATTGGAAATGATGCTGGGAGAGGAAGATGGAAGCGCAGTTTGGGCTTCTACCTTTCACTCCCTTTGCGTGCGTATTTTGCGAAAATACGGCGAGAGAATCGGTTTTTCGCCGCGCTTTACCATCTATGATACTGATGATTCCAAGCGGGTCATGAAGGAAGCCATGCGCCTTTTGGGTTTGGATGAAAAATATTTGCCGCTGAAAACGGTTCTTTCCCTCGTCAGTCATGCCAAGGATTCGCTGACCTCTCCGAAAGAATTTATCAACCAGAGCGGCGATGATATCCGCTTGCAGCGGGTCGGTGCTGCTTATGAAAAATATGAGGAGCTTTTGAAAAAAGCGGATGCGATGGATTTTGACGACCTGATTGTCAATGCCGTCCGGCTTTTACAAAGCTGCCCCGATGTTTTGGACTATTATAACGAGCGTTTTACGCATGTGATGGTGGACGAGTATCAGGACACCAACCACGCGCAATATGTTTTGACGGAGCTTCTGGCAGGGAAAAGGCAAAATATCTGCGTGGTCGGTGATGATGACCAGTCGATTTACCGATTCCGTGGGGCGACAGTAGAAAATATTCTTGGTTTTGAATCGCATTACCGAAACGCAAAAGTGATTCGTTTGGAACAGAACTATCGCTCGACACAAAACATATTGGACGCCGCCAATGCAGTGATCCAGCATAACGAGGCGAGAAAAGGGAAAAACCTCTGGACTGATCGCGGCGAAGGGGATAAAATTACGGTTCATACCTCATCAGATGACAGAGCAGAGGCGGATTATATCGCGGATTCCATTACCGAAAGCGCCGCAGCCGGAAAAAAGTGGAGTGACCATGCGATTTTATATCGTATGAACGCTCTTTCCAATAATATTGAAACTTCCCTGATCCGTTCGGGCATCCCCTACCGGGTGATCGGGGGAAGACGCTTCTATGAGCGAAAGGAAATCCGGGACGCGATTGCATATTTATCCGTTATCGCAAATCACGATGATGATGTGCGTCTTGGGCGTATTGTAAATGAGCCGAAGCGGGGCATCGGCGCCACTTCCATGAGCAACGCCGGGCAGATCGCCGCCGGGCTGGGAATGAGCGTTTTTGAGGTGATGGCGCACGCAAAGGAATATCCTGCCGTCACGCGCGCCAGTGCAAAAATGCAGGAGTTTGCTGCAATGATCGAGCGCTTTTCTTCTCTGTCGCAAACTTTGCCGCTTGACGAGCTGCTGTCTGTCGTTTTACAGGAAAGCGGCTATCTTGCATCTCTGGCGCAGGATCCGGAAACCATGGAGGATCGAACGGAAAATCTTGATGAACTGCGGTCCAACCTCGCGCGATTCCGTCAGGAAAACCCCGAGGGTACGCTGACGGATTTTCTGGAAGAGATCGCTCTTTTGACAGATCTGGATTCGTATAACGCGGAGGCGGACACCGTCGTTTTGATGACCATTCACTCCGCGAAGGGATTGGAGTTCCCTGTGGTTTATATCGCCGGCATGGAGGATGGTATTTTCCCCGGACAGCAGGCGCTGTTTGACCCGTCGGAAATCGAAGAAGAGCGTCGATTGGCGTATGTCGGCATCACCCGCGCCAAGGAAAAACTGGTGCTGACCGGCGCATCCCGGCGTATGCTGCACGGGTCCACCGTCTACAATCCGCCTTCCCGCTTTCTCGGGGAGATCCCCGAACATCTGAAAGAGGTCGAATGTGAGGATGCTTCCTCTTCCTTTTATGGATACGGCGGCTTTTCTGCCGGCTCCTCCTATCATTCGGCTCGCTATGGCGGTCGTGGAAACGGACACCGTGACCCGGTTGTTCCTTCGCCGAATCGGAATCAGTCGGGGCAGACAGTTGCTTTTGCCGGCTCCACGCTGTTTTCCTCTTCATCAGGCGCAAAAAAAACCACGCCAACGCCTGATTTTGCTTGCGGTGACGCGGTAAAACATAAAAAGTTTGGTGAAGGTGTGATTCTGAAAGCGGAAAAAATGGGCAACGATATGCTTTTAGAGGTTGCTTTTTCAGATTATGGAACCAAAAAGCTGATGGCCAACAGCGCAAAGCTGGAAAAGCTCTGATTATTCTTCGGTAAATGGCGTCCGGATGCGGGACAGCCGGAAATTGATCGTTTCTCCCTCTCGGTTAAAACGGTAAATGCTCAGCGCCAGCCCGATTCCCACATATAAACACAGGGTTGAAGAGCCGCCTGCTGAATAAAAAGGCAGCGTGATGCCGACAACCGGCAAAAGCATCAGACACATGCCGACATTGATAATAATCTGTCCCGTCAGCATGGCGGCAAGACCGTAACACATCAGGGATGTGGCGTTGTCTCTGGAATGATTGCCGGTGCTGACGATTTTCAGTACGATCATGGCAAGGATAAAAAGCGCAAATAAACAACCAAAAAAGCCCAATTCTTCTCCGGTCACTGAAAAAATCATATCATTTTGACCTTCCGGTATGGCGTGACTCTGGGTGTATTGTCCCTGAAACAGGCCTTCTCCGGTCCAGCCGCCGGAACCAAGGGCGGTCAGCCCCTGCTGCTGTTGATAAATGATATCCGGGTAATCTTCCGGATAGATCAACGCAAGAATTCGGCTTTTCTGAATGTCACCGAGTACAAATTTCCATGCAAACGGAACGGCTGCGACAACAATGGCGGCACCCAGCGCGATATGCTTCGGTGCGATTCCGCCCATAAACAGCATGACCGCAAAAATCACCAGAAAGACCAGTGAACTGCCCATATCGCCCGCCAGCATAACCAAAAGAGTCGGGACGGCGCCATGCAGGCAGAGCAAAAGAACAGTCTTGATATTTCTGATCTGATCCTTTACAATATCCAAATGGACGCCGAAGGTCACAATAAAACCGATTTTGACCAGTTCGGAAGGTTGAAAATAATAGCCGCCGGGCAAAACAAGCCATGAGCGAACATCGCTTCTGCCGGAAGGTCCCACGCCGATTACCAAAGTCAGCAGCAGCAGGAACACGGAAACGCCGGCAATCAGCGGCCACAATCGTATGATGATTTCATAATCGATAAAAGAAATAATCAGCGCGATGACGATTCCTACCGCAACAGCAATGAGCATGGCCCGCAGATCGCGTGAAATCCATTCCCCTTCCGCACAGGAATATTTTGTCGCGCTGGCCACCATCAGACAGCCGAAACAGGAAGCGGCCATGCACAGGAGAAGCAGGGTGTGATCGGTTTCCCGCCACGCTTTTTTTAAAGAAGATAAAATCGGATTCAAGTCAGAGCCTCCGAAAAATCAATAAATTTTTTACAGGATTCTGTTATAAAACCTATTATAAAGGTAGACGGCGCGATTTTCAATAACTATTTTGTGAACCCTTAAGGAGTGACCCCCATGCAAACTCTTTTTTCCTTTTCCCCATCGCAGACAGAGCGAATAGCCGGTACCTTCGCCCAGTCGCTTTGCGGCGGCAGCGTTGTCGCTTTTACCGGTGGACTCGGTGCGGGGAAAACCACCTTTATTCGCGGTCTGGTGCGCGGATTGGGCAATCCTGCCGATGTTTCCAGCCCAACTTATGCTATTGTGAATGATTACGGCGGCGATCCGCACATTTATCATTTTGATATGTATCGTGTCACTTCTGCGGAGGATTTGCAATCGACCGGCTTTTTTGATTATATGGACGGTAAGTCTGTGCTGCTCATCGAGTGGAGCGAAAATATCAAAGATGAACTGCCTGAGCATACGATTTTTGTAGACCTCTTGCCCGGCGCGACAGAGGACGCGCGGATTATTCAAATTCGGGAAGGCGAAGAAACATGAACATTCTTGCACTGGAAAGCAGCGCTGTCAGCGCGTCTGCGGCGGTATTGGCGGATGGTGAGCTGGCGGCGGAGGAATTTGTCCATACCGGCTTAACCCACTCTGAGACGCTGGCGCCTTTAATGGCGCGCGCAATCGAAAAATCGGGTTTGCAGCTTTTTGATATGGATCTGGTTGCTGTGACTCACGGCCCCGGTTCTTTTACCGGTGTGCGGATCGGCGTTGCGCTGGCGAAAGGCGTCGCGCAGCCCATGGAAATTCCCTGTCTGGGTGTTTCCACGCTGGAAGCTGCCGCTTTCGGACAAAACCGGCAGGGAGAATTGATCCTCGCCTGTATGGATGCAAGGCGCGACCAGCTTTATGCCGCTTTTTTTGAAGGCGACAAGCAGGCGCCGAAGCGGTTGCGTGATGACGCTGCACTGTCTGCCGAAGAAGCGGCCAAAATATTGATGGACTACCAACGCCCTGCCGTGGTCACGGGGGATGGCGCGCCGGTGTTTCTTTCCTATTTGCGGAAAAACAACATCGACCTTCCGGTGTATATGCCACCGGGAGAATCGTATTATCAGCGGGCATCTTTTACAGCGCGGGCAGCCGAGTATGAAATTCTTCACACCGGACGAACGCCGGTCAGCCCGAAGTTTTTAGCGCCGGTTTATCTGCGTATGCCGCAGGCGGAGCGAGAAAGAAAAAAGAGACTTGAAAGGAGTAAATCATGATGATCGCAATTGGTTCGGATCATGCGGGTTTTGAATTGAAAGAGGCGATTCGCCGTCATTTCGAGGACGAGGAAATCGAATATGTGGACTGCGGATGTTATTCGCCGGAGTCTGTGGATTATCCGATGCAGGCAAAGAAGGTTTGTGATGAAATTACAGAAGGCAGGGCGTCTTTGGGCATTCTCTGCTGTGGAACCGGTGTTGGCATTTCTATCGCAGCCAATAAGGTGAAGGGAATTCGCGCTGCCTGCTGCTCCGATTATTTCAGTGCGAAGTATACCAGAATGCACAATGATGCAAATGTCCTTTGCTTAGGCGGCCGGGTGCTCGGGGCGGGACTTGCCATTGAGCTTGTCGATGTTTTTTTAAACACGCCTTTTGAGGGCGGACGGCATCAGCGCCGGGTGGATCAAATCACAGCATTGGAGAAATAATAAATGGACTCATTAAGTTTTCATAACGGGATATTCAAAATCATGCAAATCACCGATGTTCAGGAAATTGCTGATTTTTCTCCGGATACAGAGGCGCTTCTGCTGACTGCGCTTTCAAAAGAAAAGCCCGATCTTGCCGTCTTGACAGGCGATCAAATCAAGGGATATGGGGTAACGATGCACGCCGGGAATCCTCGTGCCAATGCCGAAAAGGTAATTGGTAAAATCATATCCTGCATGGAAAAAACCCAAACGCCTTTTACGGTTTTATTTGGGAATCATGATGTGTTTTGCGGAATCGACAAAAAACAACAGTGGGAAATGTACCGCCGTTCTCCGTTGTTTATCGATCAAACAGAAACAGAGCTGGACGGGTACGGCATTTTTGACTTGCCGGTTCTGGGGAAAGATGGAAAACCGGCTTTTGTTATCTATGGTTTGGACAGCGGCGGATATGATAAGCAATCCGGAGGATACCGCGGCGTAACGGAAGATCAGATCGCATTCTACCGCAAAAAACGGGACGAATGGGAGAAAAAGGAAGGGCGCTTGCTTCCGGCTTTGGTTTTCCAGCATATCCCGGTGCCTGAGGTTTACGAACTGATGGAAGAAGTTCCGAAAACGGTAAAGGGCGCTTTGCGCGGCGCAGCGGAATTTGCTGACAAGTATTTTGTCTTGGGGAATAAAGCCGAGCCCGGCGGCTTTATGCACGAGAACGCGGCTATCCCTGCCAAAAACAGCGGCGAATTTGACGCGCTTTGTGAAAAAGGCGATGTGGTCGGGCTGTTTTTTGGGCATGACCATATCAATTCTTTTTGCGGAACGCTGCGCGGCGTGCGAATGGGATATACGCAAAGCTGCGGGTTCAATGTATACGGACCCGGTGTGCAGCGGGGCGTTCGCGTTTTTACTTTCCATGAGGAAAATATTCGCGGTTATGAAACCATGACGCTGACTTACCGGGATCTGATCGGCAACGAGTTGAAGCGGCCGGCAAAGAACTTTTTGTACACCTATGCGCCGTCTTCGGTGGGCGCCGCGTTGGATCAGGCAAAGAAAGCAGGCAAGGCGGCTCTTCTGACCGGTGCAGCCATCGGTGCGGTTGTTTTATGGAATAAAAAAAGCAAACATTGACGCGCCTGCGGCTTTCGGCTGATAAAATTTTTACACAGTAAAAAAAGCGCCCCAGTAGGGCGCTTTTTTGGTGTTTGTCTTTATTTTTCGATGATGATATTGTACCCTTTTTTCTTGAGGAAATTGGCAATGCGGTCGTTTGGATTTAAAAGGTTGCTGAGCGATTGATCGAGGTTCAGCGTATTAACAAGAAGGGAAATGTATTTGCTCATGTCTACGCTGCGATACCAGGGTTTGGACAGAAGTTCTGCCGGCTGATAGATCAGGTTGGTTGTAAAGATGGCATCAAATAGCCCTTCTTGATAAGCACTGTCAAAATGCTGAAATCCTTCACAGAACAGACCAAAAGCAGTGCAAACAAAAATACGCTTGGCGTTCAGATCCTTCAGTTTTTTGGCGACTTCAAGCATGGAATCACCGGATGAAATCATATCGTCAACCACGATTACATCCATGTTGGTCAGGTCTTTGCCCAGATATTCATGCGCGAGAATGGGATTTCTGCCGTTGACAACGCGGCTGTAGTCGCGGCGTTTATAGAACATTCCCAGTTCCAGTCCCAATACCGTGGCATAATGGATGCAGCGGTTGACGCCGCCTTCGTCGGGTGAGATGATGGTGAGGTGGTCTTTGTCGATGACAAGATCGGGCACATTGTTGACCAGCGCTTTGATCATTTGGTACATGGTGGTGACATTTTCAAAGCCGTTCAGCGGAATGGCATTTTGCACACGGGCGTCATGCGCATCAAAGGTAATGATATTGTCAACACCCATGGTCATGCAAAGTTCCTGAAGAGCAATGGCGCAGTCCAGCGATTCACGGCTGGTTCTTTTGTGTTGTCTGCCCTCATACAGCATGGGCATGATAACCGTAATGCGGTGAGCCTTTCCGGCAATTGCGGAAATTACTCGTTTTAAGTTGGCGTAGTGTTCATCTGGGCTCATGGGAATATTAGGGATCCCGAAACGGGAAGTGGTGATCCCGTAATTAAACATATCACATAAAATAAAAATGTCATATCCGCGTACGGATTCGAGAATAACCGCCTTGCCTTCGCCGGAGCTGAAACGCTCGAAATTGGTTTTGATGATGTAAGAATCTTTTTTAAAACCGTCAAACAGGATGCCGTATTGGTGGGTAGCTTCCACCTCTTTGCGGTATTTAACGATCCATGCGTCCACCATTTCTGCTAATTTTTCACAGCCGGGGGTATAGATGATTCCGAGTTTCCCGACGGGCAGGGTGGTAATCTGTTCAGCCATGACACAACCTCCAAATGAAAACTTCTGTTTTAAGGATAAGTATATTGTACCTGTCCTTGTTTTTTTTTGCAAGAGATTACAGACAAAAAGACGGAAAATGACGAAAATGCGCATCAATTTGATAGAAAAAATATAGTGGTAGAATAACAGGATTTTTGTTGAAAATATAAAATTTTTATCGTTTGTCAGATTTTTTGCGGAATCCCATTGCAACAATACAAAAAAAAAGATACAATGATAAAAGTTTTAGTTATCACTTAGGAGATTGCTCAATGTTAAATTATACCGTAAGAGTACGGGTGACAAGAGCGATCGGATTTTTTGACCGTAAGCGGAATGTTGAATACAGCCTGAATTTTGGCAGGGGACTGATTGCCGCTGACCATGGAACCATTGAGGCAGATACTTATATCCTTGGCATTACCCATCCGGTCAAACGATTCGAAGGGCGTGTCATCGCCGTGATTCGCCGCAAAAACGGCGGACTGGCTGTGGTTGCCGCGTGCAAAAATTCACGCTATGTGAATTATGATATTGAAGACGCGATCGCTTTTGCTGAACCGAAAGGCTCGTATCATTTGGATTGTCTGTATGAAAATTCCTGCGGCGCCGTTGTGTTTCGTTATATCAACGGTTTTCCCCGCTTTTTGTTGATTAAAAATTGCCGAAGCGCTCACTGGGGGTTCCCAAAAGGGCATATTGAGCGCGGCGAAACGCAGCTGCAAACGGCTTTCCGCGAAGTTCTGGAAGAAACCGGGATCCATGCTGAGTTTTATGAGGGGTTTTCTGCTGAATCTGATTACAAAATAGGCGGCAAGGTCGATAAAAAAGTGCAGATTTTTCTTGCTACCACAAAAGATACCCAAACCATCATTCAAAAAGAAGAGATCGAAGATTATATCTGGCTGGATTATTCCCGTGCCATGAAAACATTGAAATTTGATAATGACAAGCAGATTCTGCGGAAGGCGAACCGGTACATGAATGAAACGCTTGGTATTCTGACCGAACCGGCGAGCGGAGAAGCAAATGTGTAAAATAAAAAGAACCGTCATTTGACGGTTCTATTTTTATGCTTACCATGTCAGCGGATTCCGATTTCGCGGTCTGTTTCGCTGGTTTCGTCGTTGGCAAGAATATAGTTTATGACTTCATCCACAGTGGTAAAGGCAAGGGCGACATAACTGTCCGCCGCGCCGTAATACAGTGCGATCCGTCCGGTGTCGCCGTCGGCAATGGCGGCGCAGGGGAAACAGACATTCGGGACAAAGCCGCGTTCTTCGTACTCTTTTTCCGGTGTCAGTAAAAAGGTTTTGCAGCGGTGTAAAACCCGGGATGGCTCGTCGCGATCGAGAATGGCGCCGCCGATGCTGTAAATAAAGCCGTTGCAGGTGCCGGTAACGCCATGATAAAAGAGCAGCCAGCCCAAATCGGTTTCCAGCGGCGCCGCGCCAGAGCCGATTTTTACATTTTCCCACCAGTTGCCGGACGGACTCATAACATGGCGATGTCTGCCCCAAAACTCCATATCCGGGCTCTGGCTTAGAAAAATATCGCCGAAGGGCGTATGCCCGCTGTCACTGGGACGGGAGAGCATGGTATACATTCCGTTGATTTTGCGAGGGAACAAGACGGCATTTCGGTTAAAGGGGATAAAAGGATTTTCCAGCTTCTCAAAATGAACAAAATCCTCTGTTTTTGCCATGCCGATGGAAGCGCCGTAAAAATCCTGACACCAGATGAGGTAGAAGGAATCTTCCACCTTGACAAGGCGGGGATCATAAGCATAGCGCGGATTGATAATGTTTCCGTTCTTATCTTTCAATACAATGGGATTTTCTTCGATTTGCCAGTGAATGCCATCGCTGCTGTGCGCCAAATAAGTCAGCGGCACGCCGTTGGTCCTTTCACCGCGAACCGATGCAATAAATCCATCCTTCCACGGCAGCGCGGCGCTGTTAAAAATACGGGTGATCCCTTTTTGGGGGTTGCGGCCGATAATGGGGTTGCTTTCATATCGCCACAGGGGCAAATCTCCCGCATCTTTCGGTCTTTCCTGCCAGGGTAACTGGGGAACGGATGGGCAATGAAGAAGCTGGTGCATAAAAATTCTCCTTTTTATTTTAAAATGCCGTGGTCGGTTAACAGCTGAATGCGCCGGATCAAAAACGGCTGTGTATGATACTGATTTTGCAGCGCCTGCGAAAGCAGTATCGGATTGACATTATTTTTGCTGCCTGCCGGTAAAGTCAGGTGCAAAAGCAGATCCTCTTCCCGTTCGGTAAAAGAAAAAGCGGGGAGATGTTCCAAAAGATTAACGGTTTTAACAACTTTTCTGCCGTGAGATTTCCCGTTCTTTTCGCAAAGCAGTGTACCGCTTTCCAGCACTTTTTGCAGCATTGCGCGATCCGCATCTTTTTCAAAGAAAAACAAATAGTCAGCAGCCGTGATCTCGCTGAATTTATCAATGGGATTGTGACAGTCGGTGACTGTCAGCCCGTCAGGCAATACGGCGTTGAGTTTATCCATAACCGCTGCATTTTTGATGTCGCCGACGACCCGGATATCCAGAACATCGTTTTCGCTTTCGGCGCCAAGCGGAAGCGGAAGAGCAAAAGCGGCATAGGGGTGGGGATTGAATCCTTCGGTATACCAGATCGGGATATCGGTTCTGCGAAGAGTGCGCAGCATTGCACGGTTCAGATCCAGATGTGAGATGAAACGCAGTCTGCCGAGCTTGGAAAAGTTAATCCTTACATCTCGCATCGCAATGCCCTCCGTTCAAGGTGTCCGCACCGCAGCCGGCGCAGCGGACGCGGCACTGCGGCGTGGTTTCGGCTTGTTTTGCTTTCTCAGCTTCCCGCTGCAAAAAAGATTTCCGAATGCCGTAATTCAGGTGATCCCATGGCAAAATTTCATCATAACTGCGGCGGCGGTTGGCGTAAAAGGCGGCGGAAATACCGCATTGCTCAAAAGCGGTGCGCCACGCTTCTGCGGAAAAATGGTTTTCCCAACTGTCAAAGTGACATCCGTTTTTCCATGCCTGTTCAATCACTTGCCCCAACCGGCGGTCGCCGCGCGCCATAACGCCTTCAAGCGCGCTGATATCGGGGTGGTGGCAGCTTAGTTGGATTTTCCGGGTTGTGATGCTTTCGCGCAGCAGCTTTTGCTTTTCAATCAGTTCTTCTTCTGTCGCTTGTGGTTCCCATTGGAAGGGCGTAAAGGGCTTCGGAACAAAATTGGAAGCACTGACGCTGACTTGCACGGATTTTCCCTTCGGTTTGTTTGGAATGTGATAAAATTCATTTACGACTTTTTGTGCCAGTTCGGCGATGCCGCGTACATCATCCGCCGTTTCTGTAGGTAAGCCCAACATGAAATACAGTTTGACCGCTGTTCTGCCGCCTTCAAAGGCGCTGCGGGAGGTTCGCAGGATTTCTTCTTCTGTGATATTTTTGTTGATGACATCCCGCAGCCGCTGTGTGCCTGCTTCTGCGGCAAAGGTCAGTCCGCTTTTTCGCACAGAGGACAGCTTTTCCAGAAGTTCCTTATCAAAATTATCGATCCGCAAAGACGGCAGAGCAATGTTGATTTTCATCGGCTCCGTCCAGGAAAGCAGCTCTTCCAGCAACTCTTTCAGCCGGCTGTAGTCGCTGCTGGAAAGCGAGCAGAGAGACAGCTCGTCATAGCCGGTATTCTCGCAGAGCAAACGGCTTTGCCTGCTGATGGTCTGCGGGGATTTTTCGCGAACCGGACGATAAATAAATCCTGCCTGACAAAAGCGGCAGCCGCGCACACAGCCGCGAAAGATTTCATGAACCGCACGGTCAAAGACGATCTCAGTATAGGGAACGACAAAATCTGT
The DNA here is from genome assembly GCA_944380845.1 of uncultured Clostridia bacterium. Lineage (GTDB taxonomy): Bacteria > Bacillota > Clostridia > Oscillospirales > Acutalibacteraceae > RGIG2774. Next base: position 52,601 of record CALWIU010000002.1, read on the forward strand.
CGGATAAAAAACATGCTCCAAATCAGATACATTGCGTTTGTTGACCTTTGCCGGCGCTGTTTTCATGGCGGTCACAGAACGAATGGTGCCGTCTTCGTGATAGCTGACATGGTAAAGAGACGGAACATAAATGCCCTCAATATGAGAGGCTTCTTCCAAAAAAGACGCTTTGTCTCCGCCTTTTTGCTTCCATTCTTTATACAGATCCAGAAGCTCCATCATGACTTCTTCACCGTCGCCGAGCATGAACAGGTCAATAAAATCGGCCATGGGTTCCGCATTGCATGCGCACGGTCCGCCGGCAACGACCAATGGAGAAAGGGACTGCCGGTCTTTTGCGTGGATCGGAAGCCCGGCAAGATCAAGCATATTTAAAACATTGGTATAGCAAAGCTCGTACATCAGCGTAAAACCGATGATATCGAAATCCGCCAAAGGGTCTCCGCTTTCCAGTGCGTATAGAGGGATCTTATGTTCGCGCATGACTTTTTCCATGTCGCCCGCGGGGGCAAAGACCCTTTCGCACCACGCATCTTCCCGGGAATTGATCAGGCTGTAAAGGATTTTCATGCCTAAATGAGACATTCCGATTTCATAAGTATCCGGAAAACAAAAGGCAAAGCGAAGATCAACGCTGTCTTTTTGTTTCATGACGCTGCCGGGTTCGCCGCCTACATAAGAGGCGGGTTTTTGAACGGAAAGCAGCAGATTTTCCAATTCTTTTAACATGATAAGCTCCGTATCGGTTTTTAATTTAGATGTATTGTATCATACCATGCCTGAAAACGCAAGAAGGAGGCGCAATGAAAAAGCTGCCGCGCAAACAAACGCGGCAGCCGGAAATCTCCGTTTTTATTTAAATGTCATAAACATTGGAATAGTCGGTGCGGGGCGATGCCGGTACTTTTTCCTGTGTCGTTACGGTCACTTCTCTGGAAACGCCGTTTTGGAAAACAGTCAGCACCAGCTGATCGCCGGCGTTATATTGTTTGAGCTGCTCTTTGCATTCCTGCACGGTGGTAACCGTTTTGCCTCCGACGGCAGTAATGACATCGCCGTCGGACAGCCCTGCCTGCTGTGCAGCGCTGTTGGCTCCGACCGCCACAATATAGACGCCTTCCGGCAGTTGATAACGATCTGCTGCCGAGGCAGTAAGGGTTTGGACAGAAACACCGAGAAGCGGCCGTCCGCGAACATATCCATAGGCAATGATATCGGAAACGGCGTCTTTTACATCGTTGATCGGAATGCAGAAGGAAAGCCCTTCAATGGCAGAGTCGGCGTATTTTGAAGTGGCAATGCCGACAACCGCGCCGTCCATATTAAACGCCGGACCGCCGGAATTGCCGGAATTGATTGCGGCATCGGTTTGAAACATGCGAATAGAGCTGTTGTCATCCACCAGTTCCCGGTCAAGCGCACTGACAACACCGCTTGTCAGCGTGAAGGACAGCATCCCCAGCGGGTTGCCGATAATCAGAACGGTGTCGCCGACGGACAGTTCGTCGGAATCCCCCAGAGTAACGGCGTTGAGGCGGGACGCATTGGTTTTCAAAACGGCAATGTCATTGTCCTGGTCAAAGCCGATCAGCTCTGCGTCTTTTTCCGAACCGTCAAAAAAGGAAACGCGAATATCGCTGCCGCCTTCCACCACATGATAATTGGTCAGGATATAGCCGTCTTCGGAAATGATAAAGCCGGAGCCGCTGGATTCTCCAATAAAGCTTTGCCCGAACAGGCTGTTGGATAGATTGATGCGAGCCGTTACTCCGACTACGCCGGAGGCCACCTCGTTGTAAATATCCCGTGCGGTTTTGGCAACGGCGGCATCTGTGTTGGCGACCACAGTCGGTGTTTCGGTCTGTAGAGCCGATTCGTCGGAATTGCTGTCGCTCTGCTGCGTTTGCGAGCCGGAGGATTCAGACAGCACGCCGACGCCTGTTAGCGTTGGGTGCGTTGATTGACTGGGAAAAAGAACGGAAAGCGATTGCTCTTCTGCTTTTTCCGCTTCGCGGGCAATGGTAACGCGTGCGGACAAGGTGCCGCCGATAACGCTGATTACTGCTGTGATTGTGCAGAGAATGGCCGTGAACAGAATACGGCTTTTGTTTTCCTTTCGTTTTGCATTTTTTTGCTCGGATGAAATCAATACGGCAGAACGATACCGTTCCGCCGCGTCGGACGGAACCGCTTTTTTTTCTTCCCGTTGTCCAGCGCTGTGAACCGAGCGGTAATTGGCGCTGAAATCACGGGTTGACGCCTGCGGCTGACTGGTCTGTTCTGCCGGTGGAAGCACACGCACACGAGGCGTCTCTTCTTGGGAGGCACCTGTGGCATCTTTTTCCTTCTTTTCGGGAAAAAGGTCATCGTTCATTGCTTTCACCGTCTTTTCAAAAGGGATCTTTTCAAGCGTATTGTAACACAGGGAAAAGGCGGATAGTGTTTATCATATGTAAACACATTATAAACATTACCATGTGGAAAAAATCTTGTCATATTTTTATCAACGGGATGTCAAAATTGATGTGCTTGTCTGCTGGTTTTGTAACATCAAACGCAAAACACCGTATAATGTACCACAAAGAAGCGGAGGAAAAAACGATGCACAGACGAAAGCCGGGTAAAGGAACGATTGTAGTGGCGTTCGGTATTGGACTGCTTTTGGCGGTTTGCTTTCCGGAAAAAGCGCTGATTGTGATTTTAGCTGCCGTTTTGGTGCTGTGTGGTTTTTTTCTCTGTACAAGATAAAGGGGTCTTTTTATGAAAATCGTTGTGTGGCGCAGTCCGAAAGCGCTCAGTGCGTTGCTTCGCCTGTTTTTCGGGATCAAAAAAGAGCGGGAATAATGGTTTGAAAAAGCAAAAAACGGCGCCTGACAGGCGTCGTTTTTTGATAAGGTCATTTACATGGCGTTGTTCTTTTCGGAAAGGGCACGCTCCAGCCAGATGGAGCCGATGTCCATAGCGGCATAAAGCCCTTTCTTTTCGCTTTTCTTTACGATGCGCTCGCGCGGGCGTACGGTGGGGTCGGTATTTAAAAGCTGAATGCTGACCCGGTCGGCAACGGTCAGGTCGTTAACCTTTTTTGTCGTCAGAATGTTAATCATGATAACAAAAGGGTCGTAACTGTTTCCATAATACAGGGTGTTGCCTGAGCGAACCAGCGGACGCCCTTTATACATCAGAAATTTTTCTTTTTTCTTTTTATCTGCCAAAATGAAGATCCTCCCAACAAAAACTCACTCAATCGCCAAAAATTCTTTGAGCATGACCTGTAAAAGCTCATCGCGATCAATGTTGCTGATGATATTGCGGGCGTTGCGGTGAGTTGTGATATAGGTGGGATCCTCCGACAGAATATAGCCTACCAGCTGATTGATAGGATTATAGCCCTTTTCGGCAAGAGCCTCATACACAGTAGCCACGGCTTTTTTGATTTCGGATTCGCGGCTGTCCCGCAGATTGAATTTTATGGTGCGTTCGTTCAAGGATGCCACCTCCTGAAATGCTTTTCATTCATTATACATTATTATCGGCCAAAATGCAAGCGCATTCTGATTTTTTTGCTTTTTACCGCAAAAAAGGAAAAACGCCGCGCCGGAAAAGTCTTTCCCGGCACGGCAGACGGCATTCACTCACTCAATCACGACGGCGGTACCGGAGGCGGTGACCATCAGCATTCCATTCAGGTATTCATAATCGATGTCGACGCCGACAATTGCATTGGCGCCCATTTCACCGGCGCGCTGCTGCATTTCTGCCAGGGCTTCCTGACGGGCCTGCATCAATTCATCTTCATACCCGGAGCTTCTTCCGCCAAACACATTGCGCAGGCTTGCGCCGAAGTCTTTGATAAAATCTACGCCCGAGATGACTTCGCCGAAAGCAATTCCGCAATACCCTCGTATCGTGTGCCCTTCAATGGTATTGGTGGTTGTAACGATCATAACGGATCCTCCTTTGTTTTGGTAAGCTCAGTGTATCATATTCGATGCGGCAGGGCAAGGGAAATCTCTGATTGCTTGACAGAAAAACGCCGGTACGATATGATATGGGAAAGAAAGGGCGGGTTTATATGCGTCTTGCTACGGTTGGTTCGTCATGGATTACCGACAGTTTTCTGGAAAGTTTTTTATCTTTGCCGGGGGTGTCTTTGGCTGCGGTTTATTCCCGCGACAGGGAAAAGGCGGCTTTGTTTGCCAAGAAACACGGGGCTGCATCATACTATGATTCGCTGGAAAGCATGGCGGCAGATCCTGGAATCGATGCGGTGTATCTTGCCAGCCCCAACGCCTGCCACGCGCCGCAGGCGGAGCTTTTTTTAACCCATAAAAAAAGCGTTCTTTGTGAAAAACCGCTGACGCTGCAAACGGGGGAGGCGGAATCGCTGTTTGCTTTGGCTGAACAAAATGGCGTTGTGCTGTGTGAGGCAATGATGAGCGCCCATCATCCGGAGCTTTCGGTTTTGCGCGACAGCATCGGAAAAATCGGCGCCGTACATTCTGCTTCTTTTGATTTTTCGCAGCTTTCATCAAAATATCCCGCCTATCTTGCCGGGAAAAGACCCAATGTGTTTTTGCCGGAATTGGGCGGCGGCTGCCTTGAGGATCTGGGCGTTTATGCCGTTTATCTCGCCTGTTTGCTGTTCGGCGAGCCGATAGCGGTTCAGGCGGACGCCCTGTTTCTGGAAACCGGAGCGGACGGAGCAGGCGGGGCCTTTTTGCAATATAATGATTTGTTGGTTACGCTGACTTATTCCAAAATGGCGCAGTCTTACAGTGCTTCGCAGATTTTCGGTGATGCAGGGACGATCCTTGTGGAGTCGGTCTCTCAGCTCGGACAGTGTGAAATGGTGCTTCCCGGCGGAAAAAGGGAAGTGCTGTTCCCGGCACGAAGCCGCTTTGATCTGATGCGGCAGGAAGCGCAGGATTTCCTTGCCTATTGTGAAGGCGGCAAGGCGATGGTTCCTTATGGTCAGGCACGGAATGACAGTCTGGCTGTATCGCGCATAATGAAGCGGATCCGGCTTGCTTCAGGCGGTTTTTTATTTTAACTGTTTTTCGCGAAAAGACTAGAACATCCTTTTATCTAAAGATAAAAAGATGTTCTTTATTTTTTCATATCTTGCGGTTCTGACCAAAAGAGAGGAAAAAGATCGGGCGATTTTCAGCGGAATACATAGGGAAAATCATTGTAATCCCTGAAAAAAAAGAGTATAATACAAAACAAATCGGGGATATTTTACCCGATTATCTGTCTTTCTTACTTGAAATTTTTGCCGTCGGGAGGGATATAAATGACCGATTTGCTGCAAAAAATCATCGAGGTGGATAAGGCCGCGCGCGAACGGGTGAAGCAAGCGGAAAAAGAACGCGCAGACGCCTATGCCGGTGCCGAGTCCAAAAAAACCAACTTGATTCGCGAGGAAAAACAGAAGGCGTTGAAAAAAGCCGAAGAGCTCAGCGAAGAGCATAAAAAAGCCGGTGAAAAGCAGCTTTCCGCCCTTCAGCAGCAGGACAAGACGGTTGAAGAGCGCATGAGAAAGCGCTACGAAGAAAACAAGGACGAATGGGTTCGTCAGATCACGCAGGCTGTCCTGTCCGATCAGGAGGTGTAAAAATGCGGTACGCTTCTAACGCCGTATTGGCGAAGGCGCGTGCGATGTATGCCGGGCATATCACACCTTCAGAATATGAAACACTGATTTCCTGTCACACCGTGAACGAGCTTTTGTCGCAGTTGCAGCGCCGCAAACGCTATGCCTCTTCTTTGAGCCGGGCGACAGCTCAGGTCACACCCATGCAGGCGGAAGAATTGCTGCGTCTGAGTGTTTATGAACAGCTTGCCACCTTGAGTCGCTATGAGATTTCCGAGCGCAACGAATTTTACCGTTTTTATATTGCGAAACGGGAGATCGCGCAGATCCTGCGCTATATACGGCTGCTTACAAGCGGCAGAGCCGGAGAATATCTTGCCGAGCTGCCGCCGTTCTTCAGTCATTTGACCGAAGTGGATTTGATTCGTCTTGCCGGCGCAAAAAGTTTTGCGGATGTGCTGGGCGTCTTAGAAGGTACGCCGTATCAGCGCATTTTGAAACCCTTTGAACCGGTTTTTGGTGAAAAAGGGGTTTACCTGCGCATTGAAGCTGCTTTCCATGAGTATTTGTATCAATACCTTTTTTCCTGCGCGAAGCATGATAAAGCCAATGAGAAACAGATGAAAGAGGCGCTGAGTCTGTATTTGGATTCTGCTTATGTGACCGCCATGTACAGAATGAAAAAAATGCGTGTCGGCGACGAGGAAGTCTATCGATGCTATCTGTTTGATAAATATACCGCTTTTACCAAACAGCAGATCAGCCTTTTGAACGGCGCAAAGGACGAAAAAGATTTCATGCGCGCGCTGCGCGACACAACCTACGGCGAAGCGCTCAAATCACTGGATTACGGCGAAAGCGAACAGGTCATGGAGAATTATATTTGCGAAAAATTTCGCAAGGGTCTTCGCTTTTACACCGATCCCGCCGCGGTGATGCTGTGTTATATGTATTTGTGTGAGAATGAAACGCGGAATATTATCCGCGTCATCGAGGGAATCCGCTACGGCGTTTCTCCCGATAAGATACGAGGCGTTTTGACGGGGATCCGTTCGTGAACGCTGTCGGAAAACCGATACCGGGTGTTTACCCGCGTAAGGGAGTTGATTGTTTTTGGCAATTGCAAAGATGAAATTCGTCCGCGTGATGGGGCCGGTTTCTAAAATCGATGATTTTATTTCCGCCTGCTGTCTTTCCGGTGAGCTTCATCCTGAAAACGCGCTGGATTATGTTTCCGCCAGCATGGGCTTTACCCGGCTGAGCGGCGATAATACCTACGCGGCAAAGATGCAGCGAATGGAAGAGTTGGCGTCTGTCGCCGGCGCATCCTTAAACGATGACGCTGATGTTTCGGATTTTAAACCGACGGCGCTGGACGAAAGCATGATTGAGGAAAGCCTTGAAAAAATGAAGGGCTTTCACAAGCTGCGCGCAGAACTGCTGGAAGAACTGGATTTCTGCAATAAGGAAAAAGAGCAGTTCCAGCATTTTGTCGGCTTGTCCGCTTCCATACGGGAGCTGTTGGACTGCGATTTCGTTCGGGTGCGCTTCGGCTGCTTGCCTGTAGAGTGTCTGGAAAAGTTAGACGCCTATCAGAGCAAGGAAAACTTTATTTTTGTGGTCTGTGAAAAAACACCGGAAAAGGTGTGGGGCGTTTATGTCGCGCCAAAGGGGATGACAGACCGGATCGATCGTATTTTTGCCAGCTTGTATTTTGAACGCATCCGTGTGGAAAAAGAATCCGGTACGCCGGAAGATGTGCTCAAAATGGTTGCCGATGAAGAAAAACTTGTTCTTCATGCCAAAGAGGAGCTCGACGGAGAGATTGCTTCTTACTGGAAAGAGCGTGCCGATCGTTTCAGTGAACTGTATACCTATTTGAAACGCGGCAGTATGGCGTTTGAAGTGCGCAAATACGCGGTCACCGACCGCAGCGGGAAATCCTTTGTGTTTACCGGATGGATCCCCGTGAAGAGCCAGAAGCGTTTTGAAAAACGCATTGCTGAAGTTCCGGAGATCAGCTATGAGCTTTCCGATCCGTCTAAGGACAGTCATGCAAAACCGCCGATCAAGCTGGAAAACAAACGCCTGTTCCGTCCGTTTGAAATGTATGTGAGTATGTATGGTCTGCCGTCCTACGGCGGGGTCGATATCACGCCCTTTGTCGCCATTACCTATTCCATTTTGTTCGGGATCATGTTTGCCGACTTCGGACAGGGACTGCTTTTGACCATCGGTGCCTTTATTCTTTATAAAAAGAAAGGATACGGCATTGCCAAAATTATGGTTCCCTGCGGTTTCTGCTCAACGATCTTTGGTTTTATCTTTGGATCTGTTTTCGGTTTTGAACATTTGCTGGATCCGATTTACCAAAAGGTTTTTGGATTGCCGGGCAAACCCATTGAGGTTATGGATTCGATCAACGGCGTGCTTTTGATGGCCATTACCATTGGTATTGTGCTGGTGGCAGTCGCCATAATGATGAATATTTTCATCCGCCTGCGCTCCAAAGAATACGGCGAAGCGCTGTTCAGCGAAAACGGCCTTGCCGGATTGCTTCTTTACGCGGCGTTGGTTTCCTGCATTGTCAAGTTTATGGGCAATATCACTGTCATTCCAACGGCGGTTTGCATTGTGATGATTGTCTGTACGGTGCCGCTTCTGTTCTGCAAAGAATTGCTGATTGCAAAAGTGCAGAAGGAAAAAATCGAAAAACCCAGTGCCGTGGACTTTGTTCTGCAAAATTTCTTTGAACTGATTGAATATATTCTTTCCTATTTCAGCAATACGGTTTCTTTCCTCAGAATCGGTGCTTTCGTACTGGTGCATTCTGGTATGATGATGGTGTTCTTCTCTTTGGCGGGGAACCCGGAAAGCCCGTCCGAGGTTTCGCCTGCCGGTTGGCTCGCGATTATTTTGGGCAATGTTCTGGTCATGGCGCTCGAAGGTCTGTTGACCGGTATTCAGGCGCTTCGTCTTGAGTATTACGAAATGTTTTCCCGTTTCTACGACGGTGACGGCCGGCCCTTTACGGGAATCGGTCGCCCGGGCGGAAAGCATCCTGTCATGACCACCATTAAAAAAATCAGCAAGCGCGCTCGCCGGCGTGCCACTGCTGAAAAAGCCGGTTAACGGCAAAAGGATTATCAAAGAATTTTCTTTTTCGGAGGAATTATATTATGAGTACATTCATCAATCTTCTGATCGCCCTGATCCCTGTCGCCGGCCTGATCGGCATCACGGTGTATTCGGTCAAACAGTCCCGTCGAGGCATTTCCGGCAAAAAGATTTTGGCGCGTAACCTTGTGGGATTTATGGCAGTTCTTGTTGTTTGCTGCACCCTGACTTTCGCAGTTGGCGCGGCTGATACCGCTGCCGCACCCGAGGCGCAGGCTGACACACAAAGTGTTGAGCAAACAGAGGAAGAACCCGCACAGCAGGCAAACGGCCTCGGCCTTTTGGCTGCCGCTTTGGTTACCGGTCTTGCCGGTGTCGGCGGTGGTATCGCTGTTGCCGCCGGTGCGCCCGCCGCGATTGCCGCTACCAGCGAAGATCCCAAATCTTTCGGTAAATCCCTGATCTTCGTTGCGTTGGGTGAATCCATCGCGCTGTATGGCGTTGTTATCTCCATTCTGATCCTGAACCGGGTCTGAGGACAAGCAAATGCGTCTGTATGTTGTGAGCAGTTGTGAAGATACCGTCACCGGTTTGCGATTGGCGGGCATTGACGGAACCGTCGTTTCGGATGCAAAGCAGGCGGAAGAATTGATTGAACGCCTTCGGCAGGATCCGGGAATCGGTATTGTACTGATCAACCGTGAATTGATGAAGCGGGTAGATGATTTTGTACGGGAGTTCCGTAAGAAAAACACGCTGCCGCTGATTACGGAGATTCCTGATACTTTCAGCGGGAAGGGCAGCGATTCCATTGCCCGTTATGTCCGCGAAGCTGTCGGCATCAGAGAATAAGGCAGGAGGGATCTTATGATTTCCGATACAGAAAACCTGGAACGATTCATATCGCAGATCAATGAAACCGCCGACCGCGCGGTTGAATCGATCCATCGGGAAACGGAGAAATATGTGTCCGGTGAGCTGGAAAAGGCAAAAAAGCAGGCGCGCCGGGAAATTCACGATTCCCAGTTTATGGAATTGGACAAGTTAAACGAAAAAAACAATACGGACTTTTTTGCTTCTCAGCGCCGTGAAACAATACATCTGATCGAAGTTCGCCGTGAACTGACTGAAAAGGTTTTTGAAGAAGCGCGCCGCCGTGTGGAAGCGTTTACGCATTCGGCAGATTATGCCGGGTTCTTAACGGCATCGGCAAAAAAAATTACCGAGGTCGTCGGCACGGACAGTGTGTTTTATCTGCGCGAGGACGATAGCAAGTATCGCGATGAGCTGCTTCCTTTTTGCCGCGAGATTGCAACCGACAATGAAATTGCGCTGGGCGGTATTCGTGCCGTCAATCAGGAGAGAGGTCTGGCGGCGGATGATACGCTGGATACCCGGTTGCAGCAGCAGCGCGAGGCATTTTATGAACAATCCGGTCTGTCTGTGACCCTGTAAGGTGATAGTATGATGAAAAACAGCTTGATTTACGGTGTCAACGGTCCGGTCGTCACCGTTTTGGGTAAGACGGATTTCGCCATGAATGAGATGGTTTTTGTTGGCGAAAAACGGCTGTTGGGTGAGGTTATTAAAATCGAAGATGACCGAACCGTCATTCAGGTTTATGAAGAAACTTCCGGTTTAAAGCCCGGCGAGCCGGTTTATGCGACGGGCGCGCCGATGAGCATTATGCTTGGCCCGGGACTTTTGAGCAATATTTTTGACGGCGTTGCCAACCCGTTGAATGCGATCCGGGACCAGAGAGGCTCGTTTATTCCTGCGGGTGTTCGGGCAGACAGCCTGGACGGGACGATTACCCGCAGTGTGCATATGCTGATTTCGGAAGGAGAAACCGTCGAGGGCGGCAAGATTTTTGCTGAATGCCGTGAGACCGCTTCAATCATGCACCGTTCCATGGTGCCGCCCGATGTCAGCGGCAAGGTGATTCGTGTGGTGCCGGACGGTGAATATACCGTTCATGCCACGCTTGCCGTGGTTCGTGACAGCGCGGGGAAGGATCATGAATTAAGCCTTTGCCAGGTCTGGCCGATCCGTACGCCCCGTCCGATGAAAAAACGATTGGCGCTGAGCCGCCCCCTGGTTACCGGACAGAGGGTCATTGACACGCTGTTCCCCATTGCAAAGGGCGGCGCTGCCGCGATTCCCGGCGGGTTTGGTACCGGAAAAACGATGACCCAGCATCAGCTTGCCAAATGGTGCGATGCCGATATCATTATTTATATCGGCTGCGGTGAGCGCGGCAATGAGATGACGGACGCTCTGACAGAATTCCGTGAATTAACCGACCCGCGCAGCGGAAGACCCCTGATGGATCGCACCGTGTTGATTGCGAATACCTCCAATATGCCGGTTGCCGCCCGTGAAGCATCTATTTATACAGGAATTACCATGGCGGAATATTACCGCGATATGGGATATCATGTGGCAATGATGGCGGACTCCACTTCCCGTTGGGCGGAGGCCATGAGAGAAATTTCCGGCAGACTGGAAGAAATGCCTGCGGATGAAGGTTTCCCCGCTTATTTGCCTTCCCGGCTTTCTGAATTTTATGAAAGAGCCGGGTATACGGAAAATCTCAATGGCACCGAAGGTTCGGTGACGGTTATCGGCGCGGTTTCCCCGCAGGGCTCTGATTTTTCTGAACCGGTTACGCAGAACACCAAGCGTTTTACGCGTTGTTTCTGGGCGCTGGATAAGTCACTCGCATATGCCCGTCATTATCCTGCCATTAACTGGACGGATAGTTACAGCGAGTATCTCGGCGATCTTGCCGACTGGTACAAGGAAAATGTCGGAGAAGATTTCATGGCATGCCGCGGTGAGATCAGTGAACTGCTCGCGACGGAAAGCAGCTTGATGGAAATCGTTAAGCTGATCGGTTCCGATGTGCTGCCCGATGATCAGAAATTGATTATCGAGACAGCGCGTGTGATCCGCGTAGGATTTTTGCAGCAAAATGCGTTTCATGCGGACGATACCTTTGTTTCGCCGGAAAAGCAGCTGAAAATGATGCAGGTCATTTTATATCTTTACCATAAGTGCAGGGAAATCCTGATGCGTCAGGTCCCCATTTCTGCGATTCTGAGCAAAGGACTTTTCGACAAGCTTGTGCAGATGAAATATGATATCCCCAACGACCAGCTTTCCAAGTTTGATGACTATTACCGTATGATTGATGAGGCGCTGGCGGAGCCAATGATAAGGGAGGCAGCAAAATGATTATTGAATATCTTGGGCTTTCCAAAATCGATGGATCTCTGGTTATGCTGGACGGCGTAAAAGGCGCTTCTTATGATGAAATGGTTGAACTGAAACTCAAAGACGGTTCTTCCCGTACCGGCCGTATCGTGCAAATCGAAGGCGAGCGGGTGGTAATTCAGGTCTTCGAGGGAACGAAAGGGCTTTCCCTTGTCAATACCCGCACCAGAATGACCGGTCATCCGATCCGTTTCGGGTTGTCGCCGGAAATTATCGGCAGAGTGTTTGACGGATTAGGCCGACCCGCTGACGGGCTCGGAGAAATTTATCCGCTGCTGAAACGGGACATCAATGGTTCGCCCATCAATCCTGTGGCGCGTGTGTATCCGAAAAACTACATTCGTACCGGTATTTCTTCCATCGACTGTTTGACTACGCTGATTCGCGGACAGAAGCTGCCGATTTTCAGCGGTTCCGGCATGAAGCATAATGAACTGGCGGTGCAGATCGTTCGTCAGGCATCCATTTCCGACAGTGAAAATTTTGCCATCGTCTTTGCCGCCATGGGCGTAAAAAACGATGTCGCGGATTATTTCCGTCGTTCTTTTGAAAAAGCCAATGTCATGAACCAGGTCGTCATGTTCCTGAATCATGCCAACGACCCCATTGTTGAGCGTATTATGACGCCGCGTTTTGCTTTAACTGCGGCAGAGTATCTGGCATTTGATCTGGACTACAATGTTCTGGTTATTCTGACGGATATGACCTCCTATGCGGAAGCGCTGCGTGAATTCAGCTCTTCTAAAGGCGAAATTCCCGGCAGAAAGGGATTCCCCGGATACCTGTATTCTGATTTTGCCTCTATCTATGAGCGCGCAGGCATCATCGAAGGGGCGAAGGGTTCCGTGACCCAGATCCCGATCCTTACCATGCCGAACGATGATATTACCCACCCGATCCCCGACCTGACCGGATATATCACTGAAGGACAGATCGTTCTGGATCGTACGCTGGATACGATCGGCGTATATCCGCCGGTCAGTGTTTTGCCGTCACTTTCCCGTTTGATGAAGGATGGCATCGGCGCCGGCTATACCCGTGAAGATCACAGTATGCTTGCAAACCAGCTTTTTTCTGCTTATGCTCGCGTGCAGGATGCCAAATCGCTGGCTGGTGTTATCGGTGAAGATGAACTGCCGGATTCGGATAAACGCCTTTTGGAATTCGGCAAAGCTTTTGAGGCGCGCTTTATCAATCAGGGCGCCAGTGAAAACCGTACCATAGAACAGACGCTGGATCTGGGTTGGGAACTGTTGTCGATGCTCCCGCGTGAAGAACTGGATCGTGTGGATGATGAAACAATCCGCAAATATTATAAAGGGCAGCAAACACCGTCTGCCATTACTGCGTAAAAAAAACGGAAAGGGGGCGGATCGCCATGGCGAATCAGGTTGCGCCGACCAAAAACAATTTGATGGCGGCGAAAAAATCGCTGAAGCTCGCGCGTATGGGCTATGATTTGCTGGGCAGAAAGAAGAATATTCTTGTCCGTGAGATCATGGATCGTATGCAGGAAGCCTCCGGAATTCAGGAAAAGGTCGAACAGGCATATGCCGAAGCATATGAAGCGCTGCAAAAAGCCCATTTGTTTATGGGCGCTTGTATGGATTATGCCCGTTCGGTGCCGCTGGATGACAGCATGCAGCTGGTTGTTCACAGCGTAATGGGTGTTGAACTGCCGGTCATCACAATGGACGAGGAACAGAAAACGGATCTTTACTACGGTATTGGCGACACCTCTTCTCAGTTGGATGACGCGTATCTTGCCTTTGACCGGGTAAAGCGCCTGACGGTTCGTTTAGCTGAAATAGAAAGCAATGTGCTGCGTTTGGCGGAGGCCATCAGCAAAACGCAGAAGCGCACAAACGCATTGAATAACATCATGATCCCCCGGCTGTCTGAAAACATCAAGTTTATTTCAGATGCACTGGACGAAAAGGATCGTGAGGATTTCTCCCGATTGAAGGTTATTAAGTCTTCCAAAGAAGAACAATGAAGATTGACTGGAAAGTGTGGCTGCATATTGCGGAAGATTTTTTGTTTCCGCATCGCTGCGTCTTTTGCGGCAAAGTGATTTCTTACGGAAAATATGTTTGTAAAGATTGCAAGCCGGCTGTCATCGGTGCAGATGCCTGCCGGTTTTGCGCTTTGCCGAAAAAATATTGTTCCTGCCGCAAGAGAGCCCGCTTTTATGATGAAATCGCCGCAGTCTATCTTTATGATGAAACGGTTAAGCCGGGTGTTTTACACTACAAAGCAGGCGGCGACCGGCGTATGGCAGAATATATGGCAAAGCGGATGGCAGCCCTTGCGAAAAGAAGGGGCTTTACAGCAGATGCAGTCGCTTTTGTGCCGCAGACAAAACAGGAGCGTTCGCGCCGTGGGTTTTATCTGAACCGGGAAATTGCCTCCCTTTTTGCCAAAGAAATGTCGCTGCCGCTTTATGAGGGACTGGTAAAACTTTTTGATACGCACCCTCAAAAAGAAAAGGGATTTTTATACAGGCGGGGAAATGTCGCGGGAATTTTTGATGTCGCTGTTCCGCAAGAGGTCGCCAACAGGCGGTTTTTGCTGATTGATGATATCAAGACCTCCGGGGAAACGCTGGATGAATGCGCAAAAATGCTGAAACTCTATGATGCGCAAGCGGTTTACGCACTGGTATTTGCCGCTGCATTCCCCAAAAAACAAGGGAAAGAAAAAGAAAAAAACAGAAACAGTGAAAGAGCGGAAATGAGACGCAATCTTAACAGTACAGGGAAAAATATCGTATGAATTCCTTGACAAGGTTTTCCGTTTGTGGTAAAATACTACCGTTCTGCGGGTGTAGTTCAATGGCAGAATCCCAGCCTTCCAAGCTGGTCGTGTGGGTTCGATTCCCATCACCCGCTCCATAATATGCGCTTGTAGCTCAACTGGATAGAGCAACTGCCTTCTAAGCAGTAGGTCGGGGGTTCGAGTCCCTCCAAGCGCGCCAAAACGCCCGGCATTGCCGGGCGTTTGCATTTTTTATGGCAGGCTTATGCTTTCAGGCGCACTGACTGGCACAAGTGTGAAGACAGCGATTCGCTGCTTCCTTCGTTATCCCGTTCCGTTTTTTGGTGATTGGGAACTTGTATTCAAGAAGGGAATTAGATGAAAAAAGATAAATGGAAAACATATGGACAGCTTTTTCTGACAATGCTTAAAATCGGCGCCTTTACTTTCGGCGGCGGCTATGCCATGATTGCACTGCTTGAAAACGAATTCATTGCCAAAAAGGAATGGATCAAAAAAGAGGAATTCCTGAATATGGTTGCCATTGCCGAGTCAACGCCCGGTCCGATCGCGATAAACAGCGCAACATACATCGGGTACAAAATCGGCGGTGTCTTCGGTTCTGTCATTGCCACGCTGGGCATGGTTCTTCCGTCATTTACCATTATTTTTATTATCTCGCTGTTTTTTGATCGATTCCTTTCGCTGACCTATGTTGGGTATGCTTTTAAGGGAATACAGGTTTGTGTTATATATTTAATCGTAACAGCAGGCATTAAATTGCTGAAGGAAATGGAAAAAAGCGTATGGAATGTGATAATCGCTCTGTCTGTTTTTCTTGCCATGATTCTCTGTTCGGTTTTTGCGGTTCAGTTTTCCTCTATTTTTTATATCCTGATCAGTGGTGTTGTCGGACTGCTTGTTTACGGGATTGTCAGACTGAAAAAGAAAGGCGATGAAGATTCATGATATACCTTGAACTTTTTTTGTCTTTTCTCAAAATCGGCGCGTTCACTTTCGGCGGCGGGTATGCCATGATATCCATCATTCGCGAAACCGTTCTTGCCCACGGCTGGATGACCGAATCGGAATTGTTGAATTTCATTGCCGTCGCAGAATCAACGCCGGGCCCCATAGCGGTAAATATGGCGACCTTTGTCGGAGCGTCTCAGGGTGGATTTGTGGGTTCGCTGCTGGCAACGATCGGTGTCGTTCTGCCATCTTTTATCATCATTTTGATTGTTGCGGCACTGATTTCCAATCTGCTGAAATATAAGGGCGTCAATGCTTTTCTCGGTGGAATCAGACCTTGTATCGTTGCGATGATTTTGGCGACCGCTGTTACCCTCGGGCTTTCAACCTTATTTTCCTTCCATTCCATCGGCGATGCGTTGCTGCCGGACGGAAAGGGAATCATCATTTTTCTGATCCTGCTTGCCATTCATTTTGGATACAGGCTGATTTCAAAAAAGAGAGTTTCGCCGATCCTTATGATCCTGTTGTCGGCAGTTTTAGGTATTTTTTTATATGCGTGACTGAAAATGGGAGCGAACAGATTTTATCATCTGTTTGCTTCTGTTTTTTTGCCGTCTTTCAGGCATTGGAAAAACAGGAAGAAAAAAACAGCGCTGCGGGTGTGGCAGGGCTGTATTTTTTTCTTGTGCCTGTTGCAATTTTATGATAAGCTGTAACAAAGAAGCAAGATCCCGTCAAAGAAGAAAGCAGGCGGATCCGTGTTGTTCCTTCTCATGTGCTGCAGCGCATTCTTCGCATGAGGGCTTCAGTCTTGCATTCGATTTAAAGAGGGAATGGTTATGATTCTTGAATTGAAGAACATTGATAAGTCATTTGGAGAAAAGAAGGTTTTGCAGGGTGTTTCATTTTCGGTTGAAGGCGGCAAAGCCTTTGGTTTACTCGGAAGAAACGGTGCCGGAAAAACAACGACAATTCGTATTTTAATGGATGTTTTCCCGCCGAACGCCGGGGAGGTTTTACTGGACGGTAAGCCAATCGATTATGATAAAATCGGGTTTGGGTATCTTCCCGAAGAACGGGGATTGTATCCGAAAAAGGTCGTTTTTGATCAGCTTGTGTATTTTGCAGCGTTAAAGGGAATGCGTCATAAAGCTGCTGCCAAAGCCGTTGACGCCTGGCTTGAGCGGCTCGACATGAAGGAATACCGTAATAAGCGCCTTGATACGCTTTCTAAGGGGAACCAGCAGAAAATTCAGCTGATAACAGCCCTCGCGCACGATCCGAAAATCGTCATCCTTGACGAGCCGTTTTCCGGACTGGATCCGGTAAACGCGCAGCTGTTAAAGGATGTCGTCAAGGAACAGATTGCAAAAGGGAAAATTGTTTTGTTTTCAAGTCATCAAATGAGTTATATCGAAGAATTTTGCGACAGTATTGCCATCATCAACGCTGGCAAAATT
Organism: uncultured Clostridia bacterium; assembly: GCA_944380845.1. Lineage (GTDB taxonomy): Bacteria > Bacillota > Clostridia > Oscillospirales > Acutalibacteraceae > RGIG2774. Next base: position 69,779 of record CALWIU010000002.1, read on the forward strand.
GCGCTGAGCGGTGATCTGCGGGCAATCAAAAGAACCTATGTGCGGGATCGCCTGGTTGTTAATACGGAAAACCCGGCGCCGATTCGGACAGATTTCGGCGCTTCCTGTACGGTTCGTGAAAACGGATCGCTGTTGATTCAAATGAAATCCCCGGAAGAGAAAACGGCCGTTATGAAGCAGTTGATTGAAAAGTATGATGTTGACGAGATAAAAGTTTTTGAGCCTTCTCTGAATGATATTTTCGTTGAATATGCGGGACGGCAGGTGTAAGGAGGGGTAATTCGTGAGACAGTTTGGAACCATTTTGAAATTTGAATTAAAAGGCTATTTTAAAAATAAAATTTTTGTCGGCATAACGGTTTTTCTTGTGCTTGTCATTGCAGTCAGTATGTTTCTGCCTAATATTTTTTCTTCTATCCAATTAGAGAAATCGCCGGGAGCAGACGAACAGCATCCCGTACTGCTTATCTATGCAGAGGATGCGGCGCTTTCATCTTTGGTCAAGCAGTATTTTGACAAGGCGTTTCCGGATTATCAGGTCAAAATAGCAAGCGGGTCGCTTGATGAGATCAGACAACAGATTGCAGCCGGTCAGGCGGAATGTGCTTTTGCAATGGACAGCGCGTCCTCTTATACCTACTATGTGAATAACCTGTCGATGTATGATACCAATACAGCGATTGCGGATACAGTGCTGTTGGATGTTTATCGGTTCACGGCTATGACCAATCAAGGAATACCGCCGGAACAGGCGGAATCCATTCTGTCCGTTCCGATCGACAGCAAAACCGTTTCTCTGGGAAAAGATCAGATGAAGAATTTCTTTTATACCTATCTGATGATTTTGGCATTGTATATTGCCATCTTGCTGTACGGTCAGATGGTGGCAACCAATGTCGCAACGGAAAAAAGCTCAAGGGCTATGGAATTGCTGATTACAAGCGCAAAACCGACAAGCATGATGTTTGGCAAGGTTTTGGCTTCCTGTCTTGCCGGACTGATTCAGTTGATTGCTGTTTTCGGAACTGCGCTGTTGTGCTATCAGATAAACAGCAGCGCATGGGGAAGCAACGAGTTGATTGCCTCATTGTTTCATATTCCGGTTTCGCTGTTTATATATTTGCTGGTTTTCTTTACGCTTGGCTTTTTGATCTATGCTTTTTTATATGGCGCGATCGGCTCAACAGCATCTAAACTGGAGGATATCAATACTTCCGTTATGCCCATCACCTTCCTGTTCCTTGCCGCTTTCATGATTGTCATTTTTTCCATGACAAGCGGAAATGTAGATACGGTTCTGATGAAGGTCTGTTCTTTCATTCCCTTTACCTCTCCGATTGCGATGTTTACCCGTATTTGCATGAGTACGGTGCCATGGTATGAAATTACGGCTTCGATTGCGATTCTGATCGTTTCAACAGTTGCCGTTGGTGTTTTTGCCGCAAAAATATATCGGGTCGGCGTGCTGCTTTACGGTACGCCGCCTAAAATAGGATCGATTCTGAAAGCCATTTTCCGTCACAGGTAATGGGGAAGCTTTGATCTGGTTGCAGAAATGGTTTTCGATTGGGGGTCATGCAGATGCTGAAAAAATACAAATGGAGCCTGCTGTTTTCTTCTCTCGTGCTTCTTTTGCCAGGAGCGATATGGTTGTTTTGCGAAAATCGGCTGCCGGACGGTTCTTCCGGCAGCCGTGCGTTTGGCGCTGGGCTTTCTCTGATTTTTTTGGCATTTCAGTGGCTTTGCATACTGCTGGTGCTGAAAGATCCCAAAAACCGCGAACAAAATCCGAAAGTTCTGCAACTTGTGTTTTGGATCCTGCCGATGGTATCCATAGGCATACAAGCCATGATTATGAGCGCTTCAGCAGATTCAGAAAAGGCGCCGCGTCTGGTATTTGTTCTGCTGGGATTGCTGTTTTCTGCCTTTGGTCTGATTCTGCCCTTTTGCCGTCCGAATCGCACCATTGGTATTCGCGTTTGCTGGACACTGGCGGACGAAGACAATTGGAACGCGACGCATATGTTTGGCGGCAGGATCTTTTTGGCCGGCGGCATTTTAATGCTGTTGTCAGCGGCACTGCCGCTTCGCCTAACGGTAGCGGTTTGTTCGGTGTGTCTGTTTTTATCGGTTGTGCTGCCGATCCTGTATTCTTATCGATATGCAAAAAAGCACAGAAAAACCCATCCTGAAACGCCCGTTGAAAAAAAGAACCCCTTCCACCGATGGTCGGCGTTTTTCGCAGCTTTTGTCCTTATTCTTGCAACGGTTCTGCTTTTTTCTGGAAAGGTTACATTGGAATACAAGGAGGATTCCTTGACCCTCGACACAACCGTCTGGTCGGATCTGACCATTCCTTATGCAGATATTCATTCGATCGCGTATCGGCCTAAGGATGATATCGGCGTCCGCACCAACGGGTTTGGTGGCTTGCGATTCCAGGCAGGCGCGTTCCGTAATGACGAATTTGGGTCCTATACGCGTTACAGCTATAATTCCTGTCATGCTTGTATTGTATTGCGGACAGAAAACAATGGTGTGGTAGTCGTAAACGGAGAAGATCAGGAAAAGACAGAGGCGATATACAGGGCGTTGCTTGACAGGACCGCTGGTGTCGAAAAAAGCAGACAATAGAAAAATCCTCAAAAGAAAGCGGATCTTTACATTGAATCTTTTTCTCTTTTTCGCTATAATAAAAAACAATGGATAGAAAGATGCAATATGGAGAGGAGAAAAAGATAATGGAGGAGAAAACAAGAGCCAAAGAACGAATTTTATATGTAATGAAAATTCTATTGCAGAACACGGATGAAGATCATCCGTTGTCAACAAATGAAATTTTGGCAAAGCTTTTTCAGGATTATGGCATTACCGCACATCGGACAACGCTTGCCAAAGATGTGGAGGCGTTAAAAGCTTTCGGGCTGGATGTCGTGACGCTGCATTCAACGCAAAGTAAGTTCTTTATCGGCGAGCGTGTTTTTGAGCTGCCAGAACTGAAACTGCTGATCGACGCGGTGGAATCCTCCAAGTTTATTACTTCCAGAAAAACCCGTTCACTGATTTCGAAAATCTACAGACTGACCAGCGTCGGACAGGCGGAACTGCTGCGGCAGAATGTCTCAATTGCGGAGGACAGAATCAAACCGGATAATGAGCAGATCTATTATATTGTCGATGCCATCAATGAGGCAATCCATCAGAACCGGCAGATTTCCTTCTTGTATTACGAGTATAACGCAGACAAAAAAAAGGTGCTGAAAAACAATGGCGAACCATATGTTTTAAGCCCTTATCATCTGGTTTGGAGCGGTGATTATTATTATCTCATCGGGTATTCTGAGCGGCGCGGCAAGGTCGTTACCTTCCGCGTAGACCGGATCGCAAAGGTGCCGGAACTGACAAAGAAAACCGCTCTGCCAAAACCGCCGGGATATGACTTGACAGAATTCATCAAGGAAGTCTTTCAGATGTATGGCGGAGAAAGCACAGCGGTGGAGCTGCAATGCAAAAATGAATTGATGAAGGTCATGATCGACCGATTCGGAGAGTCGGTTACCACGCTGCCCTGCGATAAAGATTCGTTTCGTTTGATTGCCGAGGTGGCGGCAAGCCCGACTTTTTTCGGATGGGTGTTTTCTTTTGGGGGCGATGTGAAAATTTTGTCTCCAAAAATTTTGATCGATCAGTATAAAGAAAAAGTGCGGCAGGCAGCAAGTCAATTTGAAGCGGAATAGTTATTTTTATTTGCGCAAAATGGCCAGCGCCTGTTTGCCCTGGGATTCATAAGCCTGTGCAACTTCGTCTTTGTCATAGGCGGTCACGCCGTTTACCAGCGGGTCATGAAGCAGATAGGTTTCCTTTGTATAGCCCACCAGCAAAAGACAGTGCATGGGGGCTCGCCAGGTATACTTTTTGCCGGTACCGATGATCGTGATCTGTTTTTCTTCTTCCGGTTGTTTCATGTCGGCGGTTGCCCACAGCAGTACCGGAATATGGTTGTCTATGTAATCGCGGCAAAGCTGCTGAGGGGAAACGCCGGTCAGGCTTTTCGCAGTCAGTTCCCCGGGCGCAAAGGCTTCAACGGCATTTGCAATCACCGGCGGGAAGCATCCCCAGCCGAATGGTGAAGATGGGTCGCCTAAAAAATATTGATTGGGGTCACGGCTTGTCCAGCCGTTCGCTGTTTCCAGCGGCGGGTCGGCGCATAAAAGATAGCGGTCGATAAAGGTTTTCGGTGAAATATCGTATCCATAGTACCGCAGTACCATCACCGCCGAAACACTTTCACAGCCGGTCGGATAATCCGGCAGCTGAGAAAGATACGGGACGGGCAAAAGCACTTGTTTCTGTTCCATGGGAGCTTCCTTTCTGACATATGCTGCCGGAGCGGCGACAGTGGTTTCACGCAAAAAAAACGGCTCGGTCCAGTGCGTGAAAAAGCACGCAAAAAGAAAGACAACAACCGCGTAAATGCGTGTGAGCTTCAAAAGCAATACCTTCTTTCAACATACGGGAAATAACCGGACGAATAAGAAAAGTATAGCATCTTTTTTGTCGGTTCACAAGATGGAAAAGCGGCACGGAACCATCTTTATAAAAATAACAAAAGACTGATTGCCATAACTGCCATGCCGACCATCAGACCGAGGATGGCAAGCGTGTGTCCGCCTGCGTGTTCAGCATCGGGAAGCAGCTCATCAAAGGAAAGAAAAATCATAATTCCGGCAATGACGGCAAAAAGAATGCCGAAAACCGCATCATTTAACAGCGGACGAAAAACAAGATAGCCCAGCAGCGCGCCCGCCGGTTCAGCCAGACCGGAGAACAGAGCAAAGCCAACGGCTTTGCTTTTGGAACCGGTGGCGGCAAGGATCGGCACGGCGACTGCCAGCCCTTCCGGGATGTTATGAATGGCAATGGCCGTCACCACCGGGATGGCAACGCCCGGTTCTTGTAAAGCGGAAATAAAAGTTGCCAGCCCTTCGGGAAAATTATGTATGGCGATGGCAAGCGCGGTAAGCAGTCCGGCACGAATCCATTTTTGCTGATCTACTGCGTCAACAGGAGAAGCGGTTGTTTCTTTTGCTTTCGGCTCTGGGATGAGCCGTTCAATAAAGGCAATCAGCAGAATTCCACCGAAAAATGCCGCCACGGTGCACCAGCTTCCGGTTTTTTGCCCGAAAAAGCCCATTAGATATTCTTTGGCTTTGAAAAAGATTTCAACAAGAGAAACATAGATCATAACACCTGCTGAAAATCCAAGACTTGCCGCCAAAAATTTTTGATTGGCGGCACGCCGCGGCAGCGCTGCCAACCCGCCGATTCCGGTGCTCAGCCCTGCCAAAAGGGTCAGCAGAAATGCCATGCCTGTTCCCATGAAAAACGCCTCGCTTTGTTTTTTGCTTCAATGTCAGCATATTCCGGGGCATGGCAAAGGTGAAACAGGGTCGCTTTGCACGAAAAAAAGCTGTTTTTTCCTTTTGTCTCCCTGTCTTTTTAGAAAACAAAGAAAAAATCCGGCGCATTAGCCAGAGGTGGCTAAGGACAGTCGGGGTATGTAGGATACGGTGTAGCCGATTAAGGCTACGCCGTATTTCTCTTTTACGCCACACTTGGCGGATTCTTGCGGATTTCTTCTTTTGCATCAATAATTGTCTGTGCATCGGGAATTTCAAGAATACCATTTGCGATAGAAGTCCGTCTTTTG
>CALWIU010000003.1 GCA_944380845.1 uncultured Clostridia bacterium
AACTCAAGCCTTATGAAGGAAGAAAATGTAAATTTTTGCTTTTGACGGAGAAAGGATGATATACTCATGACGATGCGACAAGCAGACCGCGCGGATATTCCGGCCCTCGCCCGGATGGCGTTGCGGCTTTGGACTGGATGTGAACAGCCTGAGGTGGAACATGACATTGCCGAGCGCTTCGGAACCGGTGAAGCATTTTTCATAGCGGAGGCGGACGGTGCGCCGGTTGGCTTTGCTGAAGTGAGTCTTCGTCATGACTACGTGGAGGGCAGTGAAACAAACCCGGTCGGCTATCTGGAAGGTGTTTTTGTTGAAGAAGCCTATCGCCGCCGCGGAATTGCTTTCTCACTGCTTAAGGCCTGTGAGCAATGGGCGGCAGGTCGTGGATGCCAGGAATTTGCCAGCGACTGCGCCATCGGAAACGATACCAGCCGGTTGTTTCATAAATCTGCCGGGTTTGCGGAAGCAAGCCGTATTATCTGTTTTATAAAAAAATTATCCTGAAAGCGGCGAAGCGCAGAAAAACGCTCAGCCGTTTTTTCGGCAGAGCAAACAAGAGAGACACCGCTTTGCAGCAAACCATTCAGGTATTTTTCATAATAGCGCCTTCCACCGTGTCGGCGATGTGTTCACAGGTATCCATACATTTTTCCAAACAGGCGTAAATGTCGCGCCACGCGATACACTGCAGGGGATCGGTTTTTTCGCCGTGCAGGCGGTGCATTCCTTCAATATAAAGCTTGTCCGCATCCTCTTCCAGCGCATTGATCCGTACAATATGACGGTGAATCTCTTTGGAATGTTTGAAATCGGGGAAAGCGCGCATCATTTCATGCGATTCATCACAGCTTTGAATCAAAATATCCGCCATTTGCAGTGCGTCCGGACGAATGGACAATACGCGGTTATAATATAACCGGATCAAGACATCTTCGATTTGATCGGTCATATCATCAAGATTTTGCGCGATCAGCAAAATGTCTTCGCGCTCAATGGGCGTAATAAACGCTTTTACCAGTTTTTCAATAACGGAGTGTTTTAAATCATCCGCAGCGTGCTCAATCTTATGCATTTGATCGAGCTGTTCGGGAAGGGCCTGCGCATCAAAGTTTTCCATGATTTTTTTCAGAAGCCTTGCAGCGTCGCAGGAATATTTCGCACAGGCGATAAAGGTTTCAAAATAAAATGAGTCCTGTTTTTTTGACATATCGGTTCCTCCGTATCTTCCGCATATTAGAATATTGCCAAAAACAGTTTGGCAACCAGAAAGCTGATCAGTCCGCAGCCCGGGAAGGTGAAAACCCAGGTCAGGACCATTTCCTTTACTACGCCGAAATTGATTGCTGACAGTCTCCGAACGGCGCCGACCCCCATAATCGCGCTGGTCTTTGTGTGCGTCGTAGAAACGGGAATGCCGAAAACACTGGAAAGCAGCAGGCAAAGCGCCGCCGCCAAATCAGCAGAAAAGCCCTGATAGCGTTCCAGCTTTACCATGTCCATGCCAACGGATTTGATGATCTTTTCTCCGCCGACAGCCGTTCCAGCCGCCATGATAACGCTGCACAGCAGCATCAGCCAGACAGGAATCGTCATGCCGGTGACTTCGCCTTCCCCTCTTGCAAAGGCAAGCCCGAGAAATAAAACGCCGATAAATTTTTGACCGTCTTGTGCGCCGTGCATAAAGCTCATCGCCGCAGCGCCGAAAATTTGCGCCGGACGGAAAAAAGAATTGGTTTTGCGCCGGTCCATTTGCGCGCAAATCAGTGTTACGATCTTACACACAAAAAAGCCGATAAAAAAGCCCAGCAAAAGGCTCATGACAAGGCCATACAGTACCTTTGCCCATTCTCCGGCGTTGATGCCCTGAAAGCCATTTTGAATCGATATGGCCGCACCGGTCAAACCGGCGATCAGACTGTGGCTTTCGCTGGTCGGTATGCCAAAGAAAGACGCGCCAACGCTGTAAACAACAATGGAAAACAGCGCTGCGCAAAGCGCGATCATCGCCGATCGGGTATCGCTGCCGAAATCGACCATGTTGCTGATCGTCGAGGCAACCGAACTGTTGATTCTTGTCATAATCAAAACGCCGGCAAAATTAAAAACGGCGCTCATCATAATCGCGCTTCTCACGCTCATGCACCGGGTTGTCACACAAGTTGCGATAGCGTTGGGCGCATCGGTCCAACCATTGACAAAAATAACCCCTAATGTCAAAAGCGTGGTAATCAACAGCGCCGGATTGCTTCCGATTTGCTGCAAAAAAGAAATAAACGATGTATCCATATTCTAACCTCGAATCAGCGCCGCCGCGCGTCCTGCTGCCAGTGTAACGGAGTTGGCAGGGGAAGTCAAGTCATTGTCGATAGATTCAGCGGTCTGAATAAAAAGCCTGCGGTTCATCTGATAACTTCAGTTTATGCCGCCTGTGTTTCTGCAATACGCAAAAGCAAATCGCAGGTTTGCCTTTCAGCCGGTTGCTATTTTACAAGCAGAAAGTGAAACGCCATCAGAACCGCCAAAAGGGAAAAATTTGCCAAAGTGAATCGCAAAAAATACCTGCCTTTTTTCTGCGGATATTCCTTGCCGAGAAATTTATAGGAAATCAGACTTGCCATCGATGCAATCAGCGTTCCGAGTCCGCCGAGGTTGCAGCCGATAATGAGTTCTTTCCAATGATCGGTAAAACCGGCCAGCAGCAGAGCTGCGGGAACATTGCTGATAATCTGACTTAATCCAGCGCTGACAAATTCGACATTATTTTGTAATAAGGAAGTGATAAAATCACGGAAAGCGGGAATCCGGGAAATATTGCCGATAAAAATAAACAGTGCGAAAAAAGTACCCAGCAGCGAGTAGTCTACCCGTTTTAGAATATCCCGGTCGTAAAAGAGCAGAAAAACACCGATGATAACGGCAGTGACAGGTGCCGGAACGAGCTTGAATACCGATAGCAGACACAGGGCAAACCCGATGCCGTGGACCAGCAGGGTTTTGGCTTTCGGCGCGTCGGCTTGAACGGATACCGGCAAAATTCGTTCGCTTTTTTTGACGAATGCCGGCAGGGCGCAAAACAGTGCAGCCAGCAGCACATAAGGCAGGGTGATTTTGCAGAACGCACCGAAGGACAAGCCGGAACGATTGTACAAATACAAGTTTTGCGGATTGCCCATGGGGGTGAGCATACTGCCCAAGTTGGCGGCAATGGTCTGCCAGATCACCAGAGAAACAATGTGTTTTTCCTGCTGCGCGTAGGTAAAAATCAGCATTCCGAAGGGAACAAAGGTAATCAGCGCTACATCGTTTGTCACAAGCATGGAGGTGATAAACGGAAAAAACACAAACAGCAAAAAAAGCAGACGCGAGGATTTTGTTTTTTTCAGCAGTGCGTTTGCGCAAAAGGAAAAAAGCCCCGCTTTTTGCAGCCCTTTCATCACCGCCATCAGACTGAACAACAGTGTCAGCGTATTCCAGTCAATATAGGAAAGATATTTGAAAGACGGTGGAATAAAAAAACAGGAGCACAGCGCAGCCACGATACATACGCAAAGCAGGATCTCCTGTTTGACAAAGGACGCAAGAGAAGAAAAAAAGGTTTTTTTCATAATTCCCACCACAGGTCAAACCGCACCGCAAAAATCGCCCGCTCTTCTGGTCAAAAAAAGCAGACGCCAATTGGGAATCGGCGTCACTTGTCAGGTCGTCAGAATAGGGGCTGAACGCATACGGAAAATCGATTTTTCGTTCTGTCGGATCATCCGTAAGAACGAATGTACTATAACATATTTTCCGCAACAAATCAATAGAAGAAGCGAAAAACTTTCCCCTGTTGACGGTTCGCTGCAGCGGCAAAGCGGGTTTTCTTCCTTGCGTTTGGAATGCGGATATGGTATGCTGAAAATAGACAAAAAGGGTTTATACAGAATCCATGACAGATCGTTTTGAGGTGAAAATATGTCTGATTATTTTGGAAAGCAAACGCCAAAACTGGGCTTTGGTCTGATGAGGTTGCCGCGGAAGGGTCTGGCGACAGATATCGAACAGGTAAAGCAAATGGTCGATCTGTTTTTGGAAAACGGTTTTACCTATTTTGATACAGCTTATGTTTATCTTGGGTCGGAAGCCGCCGCAAAGAAAGCGCTTGTTGACCGTCATCCGCGCGAGTCCTTTACCTTGGCAACAAAGCTGAATGCGATGATCGCGCCGACAGAAAACGCGGCAAAAAAGCAATTTTTTACCAGTTTGAAGCGGACGGGCGCATCCTATTTTGATTACTATCTTTTGCACTCATTAATGGAAAACAATTATGCAAAGTATGAGCGTTTTCATCTGTGGGATTTTGCCCGCGAGCAAAAGGAAAAGGGATTGATCCGCCATCTGGGCTTTTCTTTCCATGCCGGGCCGGAGCTGTTGGATCAGCTGCTGACCGAGCACCCGGATGTGGATTTCGTCCAGCTGCAAATCAACTATGCGGACTGGGAAAATCCTTCTGTGCATTCCAAGGCAAATTACGAGGTCGCCCGCAAACATGGGAAATCCATTGTGGTGATGGAACCGGTCAAAGGCGGCAATCTGGCGAATCCGCCGGATGAAGTAAAAAAGCTGATGAAAAGCTGTCGTCCGGAGATGTCCTACGCGTCGTGGGCGATTCGCTTTGCAGCATCTTTGGATGGCATGATTACTGTCCTGTCCGGAATGTCCAATACAAAGCAGATGCAGGATAATATATCTTATATGAAAGATTTCCAGCCGCTGACGGAGGAAGAACAGAAAATCATTCAGCAGGCACAGCGCATTCTGGGAAACTCGTCCACAATTCCCTGTACAAGCTGCCATTATTGCACAAAGGGCTGCCCCAAAAACATCCCCATCCCGGAAATTTTTGCGGCGATGAACCAAAAGCTTGGAAACGGGCAAGCAGAGCAGGCCGCAGCCTCCTACCGGCAGGCTGTTGAGAAAAAGGGGGCTGCTGACGATTGTATCCACTGCCGCCAATGCGAAAAGGTTTGTCCGCAGCATTTGCCGGTTACGCAATATTTGGATCAGTGCAAAAAAATCATCGATGGCTGAGATCGAAAAAGGCGGATGCCGCCGATTTGCGGCAGATGGCGGAAATATTGGGATATAAAAGAACAGCGAGGGAAGAACAATGGCTCTCACTTATAAGGAATTTTTAGAAAAAGACCTGGATCTTGCGCCTCTCGGCGTCGAAAGAAACGCTTCCTTCGAGAGGTATTTTTGTACACCGCTGGGCGCTGTCATCATTGGCTCTTCGGGCGTGGACGGTATTCATTTTTGTATGATAAACGATTTTGGAGAAATGGTTTTTGCCGTCAGCCCTTTGAATGGCGTCGGTTCTTATGTTCATCCAATCGCTGAAAATTTTGCGGATTTTCTTTCTTTGCTTGTTACCGTCGGGGGCTCAGATGCCATTGAGCAGGCATGGATGTGCAGTCCGGAAACCTTTGACCGGTTCCTGCGGGAAAACCCACCCACCGAGGAACAGAAAAAAACGATACAGCAGTTGCGGCATGATTTGTCGGTGCCTTTGATGGATCATCCTTTTGCCTATATTCAGCGTCTGCAAGCTTCCTTTGACGCATCAAAAATTAAATTTACCGATGAATACTATGATGTGGTCGGTGAAAAGCCCGATGTCCCGGCGGAACCGCAGGGGTTCAGTGTTGATTTCGGCGGTGGCTTCCGAAAAGCGCGCTCGGAAAAAACGCGCCCTTGCAGAGAATTGGTTTTCGATTACAAGTTCGTTTGGGGCGATGAGATCTGGCATATCCCCGCTCTGTATCTTTTCGCAGAAGGGGTCGTGATCGACTACTGTATTGAGATCCAGCCGCAAAAAGTGAAGGCCTTTCTGGATAAGTGGCTGGATTCGTTGGAGGACAACAGCATCAGCAATGCGCTCAGACAGCAGATCGATTCGGAAAATCCGCTTGAAGTGGACTTCCTTGCCCGTTATGTGATGAACGCGGATGAAATCAGATTGAAAAACGGTTCCTCGATTTCCTATATCCCCGATGCGTGTTTGCCGGAAGGGGTTGAAAACTCGGAAAAAGCGCTTGCCGTAATCGATCATTATCATCTCGATCCGTTGAAGGCATGGTCTTTCCATCGCCATTCCTGTTTGGGAGCGACCGTGAAGGAATCGGAACAGATCCGGTCTTTTGCTGTAAGATTGCAGCGCCGTCCTGTGTGCGTGCCGGGCATCCGTTTTCAAAATCCATCTGTTGGAGATGTGATTTGTTTTACACATCCGGTTTCCGGGATCGCGTATCAGTTGACCGTTGTTTCGTATGAACAGAAAAAACTTTCTGACCAAATTTTTTCTCAACCGGGCTATGATTACCCGACTTGCTATACGCAAATGCAGTATACTTTGACGCCTCCTTTACCGGAAGAGGAATATACGGTGCGGGACTGTCAGGAAAACGAGCCTGTCAGGCGAATATCCAAAATGCCGTATGAACCGGAATCGGTAAATGAAGCCTGTCTGGGAATCATTGGCGGTGAAGATGGACCGACTGCCATCCTCCTTTCACCGAAAGATCAGAAAAAGAATTTTCATGAGGCGCTGTCGTCTTTGCGTTTTGCACCGGCGACTCAAATAACATGGGAAGTTGATTTCTGGGTCAAAACAATGGCAGACAAAGAGCTGTCTCTCCTGTAACGGTGGTTTTGACCACAGGTAAAAAAGAAGCATCGCGTTCTCTGCATCCTTTTGCAGGCAAAACTGGGCAGGAGGTGCCGGCCATGAAAAACAAGCATATTTGTCCCAAATGCGGGAGCCATGAGATCATACTGGTTCCGGGAAAATCTGATTTGTACGGGATAGGAAACAATATACAGGTTGGAATGAGTATTTTTTCTGCGGTGCTGGTCGATCGTTTTGTATGCTGTTCCTGTGGGTATTCGGAAGAGTGGATCAATAAAGAAGATATCGCCGTTTTAAAAGCAAAGTATCCACCTGTGGAGTCATGAAACCCCTTTCCTGAGCAAAAACCTTACGACGAAAGGAAAAAACGCCATGATACAAAAAAGAAAGAACCGATTTTTTGCTGCATTTTTGTGCGCAATGGCGTTGATGTGTATTTTCCCTGTCAATGCCAATGCAGATATGGGGCCAAAAGCCTCTGTTCGAATCCTTTTTCAAAACATGGGAGACGAAGTATGTTATGGCACGCTGCTTTCAAAAGAAAAGTCGCTCGGACCGCAGACGGCGTGGGACGGCAGAGAAGAGAATATTCAAACCGGCGATCTGGATTTAAACATTTGGAAAGCTTTTGCCGGATACAGGGATCCCGACGGTTACTTCTTTTTGCAGATCGGATGGCCGGTCAGCGAAACGAAAGAAATCCCGTGGACATACTATCCGCCGCAATCTTTTAAAATTCTGCTCTACTATCCCGAAACAGGAAGATATCTTGTCAGCGCTATCTGTGAGCGGTACGCATTTGATACCTATTACACGGTTGATATGGGCGGCATTGCTTCTGAAACGGATGCGCATGACGACGCCCTTTCCGGCAGTGCGCAGCTTGAAGCCCTTCGTTCCTATGATTACCAAACCGAGTTGCTCTCCCTGCTTGCGCGTGTTCTGCTGACAATTGCCGTTGAAATGGTTGTGGCACTGCTGTTTGGATTCAGAAAAAAGAAACAGTTGCTCTTGCTGGCAGGCGTAAATACGGCAACACAGATCCTTTTAAATGTTCTTCTGAATGTTTTCAATTACCTTTACGGCGAATGGGCGTTTGTGTTCTTTTATGTTCTGTTTGAACTATTGGTCATTGCCATAGAAGCGGTTGTTTATTGTATTTTTATGAACCGCCTGACAGATCAGCCGAAAAAGAAGAGCCTTTATATCTTGTATGCTCTGGTTGCCAATGCGGTTTCGTTTGCTGTGGGGCTTCTTCTCGCCAGAGTTTTACCCGGCATCTTCTGACAGAATAACCGGTTTATGGGTCTGCTGTCGATGGATACGGGAATTACTGAATAAAACATAAAACTCGGGAGGTAAAGAAAATGCGTGTTCTTTTTATCAATGGTAGTCCGCATACGGACGGAAATACGGCAATCGCACTTCGTGAAATGCAAAAAATATTTGAGGAAAACGGTGTCGAGGTGGAGTGGGTCCAAATCGGCAACAAAGCGATTCGCGGTTGTATCGGATGTCAATCCTGTAGACGCACCGGAAAGTGTGTTTTTGAAGATGAGGTCAACCAAACCGCGGAAAAATTGCGTCTGGCTGACGGTGTCGTTATCGGAAGCCCAGTTTACTATGCGTCCGTAAACGCAACCTTATTGGCATTTCTGACGAGACTGTTTTACAGCGCTCCTTTTTCCTGTACCATGAAGGTGGGCGCGGCGGTGGTCGCAGCCAGAAGAGGCGGGCTTACGGCTTCTTATGATGAAATCAACAAATTTTTCGCCATCAGCGGAATGCCCATTGCAACAGGGCAATATTGGAACGGTATCCACGGGATGAAACCCGGCGAAGCCGCCGAAGATGCCGAAGGCTTGCAGATGATGCGGACGCTGGCGCGCAATATGCTGTTCCTGATGAAAAGCATTGCTCTGGGCAGGGAATCCTATGGTTTGCCGGAAAAAGAACCCCCGGTTATGACAAATTTTATCCGTTGATCGGATGATCTGAAATTCATGACGGTAATCAATGGAAAGGATGACTTTTAATGTGTGAGATAAAACCAGGAAGCGGCGGCGAACATTATATCCCCATGGAAGAGCGCTCAGGCAATCAGTCCATTGTTTATTTCACAAGGGATTTGTCCGCAGAAGGTCTGCTGAAAATCTATCGCCGGGTCAATGGCGTGATCGGCGGCAAGGTGGGCATCAAACTGCACACCGGAGAAAAACACGGACCGAATATTATTCCTCGTGATTGGGTTGAATATCTGATCAAATCCGAGCTGCCGGACGCTGCTATTATCGAAACCAATACCTATTACGAAGGGGATCGCTATACAACGCAAGCCCATCGTGAAACCCTGAAGGTCAACGGCTGGACTTTTTGCCCTGTTGATATTCTGGATGAAGACGGAACGGCGATGCTGCCGGTATTGGGCGGCAAATGGTTCACGGAAATGAGCGTGGGAAAAAATTTGCTGAATTATGACGCCATGGTTACCCTGACGCATTTTAAGGGTCATACAATGGGCGGCTTTGGCGGCTCCAATAAGAATATCGGTATCGGTTGTGCCGACGGCCGCATCGGCAAAAAAATGATTCACACAGCGGAAGGTTCCGACAATATGTGGAGCATTGCCGAAGAAGAGTTGATGGAGCGTATCACGGAATCCACCAAAGCCACCATTGACCACTTCGGCCGCCATGTCATTTATGTGAATGTTATGCGGAATATGTCGGTTTCCTGCGACTGTGAAGGCGTTGCGGCGCAGCCGGTGGTTACGCCCAATGTGGGTATTGTCGCATCCGTGGATATTCTGGCGGCGGATCAGGCTTGCGTTGACCTGGTATACGCGATGAAGGAAGAAGATCATCACGATCTGGTAGAGCGCATGGAAACACGGCACGGATTGCGTCAGCTCAGCTATATGAAAGAATTGGGCATGGGGAACGACCGGTATCTTCTGGTTGATATTGATCATGAAGATACGCTGATCACGCCCGTGCAGGCAGTCGAAGGCGTTGTTCCCTTTGCCGGCTGACAGCTGCTGCAAATCAAAGATAAGATGCTGCCTTTTTCTGTTCCGCCGATCGGCGCCGGATCGAGAAGTTTCGCAGACCAAAGCCTGAAAGCGGGACAGAAAGACGCGCGATCAGCCCAACGATAAAGAAAGCCTCAAGCAAAAAGTCTTGAGGCTTCTTTTTTATGCCGCGGTACCGTCCTTCCGATTTTTTGCCATGACAGGACGAATATCGGGAAACAGTGCAGGAAAACCGGTAAAAATTTTTTACTGTTCTGGCTTGACAAGTGGCAGACAACTGTATATACTGTATATATACAGTTATGAAGGGGTGAGCATTTGACTGTTTGTATTGACAACAAAAGCGGAACGGCTATCTATGAACAGATTTACAGCCAGATCAAAAACCAGATTATCAGCGGAGCGCTTCAGCAGGATGAGGCGTTGCCGTCCATTCGGAATTTGGCAAAGGATCTCAGAATCAGCGTCATTACCACCAAGCGAGCGTATGACGAGCTGGAGCGTGAAGGATTTATTTACACCCTTCCATCCAAAGGATGTTTCGTCGCGGCAAAAAATGTCGAACTGCTGAAAGAGGAAAATTTGAAGCAAATCGAAGATCATATGCAAAAGATCATACAGCTGGCTGCGTCCTGTAACTTAACCAAAAAAGATCTGACCGAAATGTTTGAACTGAGTTTGGAGGAATGGCAATGAACGCATTGGAAATCAGCAATTTATCAAAAAAATATGATGGCTTTTATCTGGATCATTTGAATTTGACGCTTCCGCAGGGGTGTGTGCTGGGGCTGGTAGGGGAAAACGGCGCCGGAAAAAGCACGACAATGAAATTGATCCTTGATATGATTCGCCGGGACAGCGGCAGCATTACAGTTTTAGGAAAAGACAACCAAAAGCATTTGCAAAGCCTGAAACAGGATTTGGGCGTGGTTTTGGATGAAGTCGGAATTCCTGCGTGTTTAACAGCCAAACAGGTGGGTAAAATCATGAGGCATACTTTTGATAGATGGAATGATGCGGTATATGCTTCGTATCTGCAAAAATTCTCGCTTCCGACCGATAAGCCTTTTAAGGAACTGTCTCGGGGAATGAAAATGAAGCTGGGACTTGCCGTCGCTTTGTCCCATGATCCCAAAATGCTGCTTTTGGATGAGGCGACATCAGGATTGGATCCGGTCATACGCGATGAGGTTATCGATATCTTCAGTGAGTTTACCAGAGAGGAAAGCCATTCGATCCTCATATCGTCGCACATTGTCAGTGATCTGGAAAAAATTTGTGATTACATTGCCTTTCTGCATAAAGGGAAACTGCTTTTGTGTGAAGAAAAAGACCGCCTGACGGAACAATACGGTATCCTGCAATGCTCGCAGGCGGAGCTGATGCAGGTCAACGAAAAGGCAATCATAGGCAAGAAACTTTCACCCTATGGCGCGCAGGCACTGGTTCGACGCGATAGGATCGGCCCCGGATGGTCTGTCAGACAAGTGAGCATTGAGGAAATATTCATTTTTATGGTAAAGGAGAATGGCTGAGATGAAAGGATTGCTGCTGAAAGATTTGTATCTGGCCGCGCGGTATTGCCGGGCGTTTCTGATCCTTGAAATCGTTTTTTTAACGGTTGCCTTTTTTGGAAAAGCCAATGTGTTTTTTATCGTGTATCCGACCTTGGTTGCAGGGATCCTTCCAATGTCGCTTCTTTCCTATGACGAGCGGGATAAATGGAACCAGTACTGTGAAACCCTGCCGTGCTCCCGTGCACAGGTTGTCAGCGTGAAATATATCATCGGACTGCTGTTCAGCGGCGTTACCTGGCTTATTTCCATGACAGCGACCGTTGTCAGAATGGTTCTGTTTGACTCTTTTTCCATCCGTGAGCTTCTTTTCTGGGGCGAGATCCTGCTTGTTTTAGGGGTAATCGGTCCGATGTTGCTGTTGCCGTTTGTTTTTAAATTGGGAGTAGAAAAAGGGCGCATCCTGTTTTATGTTATGATTGGCTTACTGTGTGCAATCAGCGTGGTGGTGAACAGCGTGGGGCTGCAAACATCCATTGCATCCGGAAATCCCTTGCTTTTGACCATCATTGCCGCCGCAGGAATCCTTCTTTATTTGCTGTCCTGGCGTCTCTCGATTATGTTTTATAAACAAAGAGAACTATAAGAACAATCTCCGTTTTGTTGGCGGCGAGATAAAAGCAAAATGAATCATATGCAGCGATAGGCAGCAGAGGGTGTTTGACTCTCTGCTGCCTATCAAACAAAAGGCGGCTTTTACAGCGGTCTGAAAACGGTAAAAGAGCCTTCTTCTTCTGTAAAAACGCGTACTGGCCGCAAACCGAATGTTTTTTCCGGCTGACCGCCGGTGATAAATTCTTCTGCGGTTCCTTGAAAAATCATTTTGCCATTGTCCATCACCCAGATGCGGCTTCCGATCTGAACGGCATCTTCAAGGCTATGAAGGGTGGTGATAACGGTTTTGCCTGCCTTTTGCAGATCCTGCAAAAAGGCAAATACGCGCTGACGGTAAGGCGCATCCAGATTTGCTGTCGGTTCGTCAAGGAGAACAACCGGTGTTTCCTGTGCCAGAAGCATGGCAAAAAATGCGATTTGCCGTTCACCGCCCGATAAATGGCAGACCAGATCCTGCTGATGCTGCACGATTCCCGTTTTCTCCATCGCATACTGTATCTTTTCTTTGTCAAGGGAGGAAAGTCTGCCGCTATACCCCGTGTAGGGACGGCGGCCGAACGACACCAGTTGTTCAACGGTCACGGCCGGCTGCGGAAGCGTCTGCGGCATAATGCCGATGATCTGTGATTTCTGGAGAGCAGACAAACACGAAAAATTCTGTTTATTGAAAAGAACTTCGCCGTCAAATTTAGGATATGCGCCGGAAATACAGCGCAGAAGGGAAGTTTTACCGCTGCCGTTTTTGCCCATAAGCACCGTGATTTCTCCCGGCTGCGCAGTAAAATTGACTTTGTTTAAAATCGTTTTGCCGCTTTTGTTCAGAGTAATATTCCGGCAGGTTATCATACGCCGTCCTTCTTTCTTCGGATTAACAGATACAGGAAAAATGGAGCACCCAAACCAGCCATTAGAATACCGGCTGGCAGCTCGGATGGGGCAAACAGGGTGCGAGCCGCTAAATCCGATAAAATAACGAGCAGACCTCCGGCAAACGCACAGAACGGGACAAGAATCCGTATATCCTGCCCCAACAGTCTGCGCGCGATATGCGGCACGATCAGTCCGGCAAATCCGAGAAGTCCGGCGTAAGAAACAACCGCCGCGCATAAAAGGCTGGATAGTACCAGCGATAAAAAGCGAACCAGCCGTACCCTGACGCCAAGGCTTTGCGCCAGCTCATCTCCAAGACAAAGCAGATTCAAACGGGAGGACAGGAGCCACGCGCATAAGATCCCGATCAGGATCATGGCGCAGGGCCAGGGCAGATCCTCTTTGTCTTCGCCGGAAAAGCCACCGGCGGAAAAGGAGGCATAGGATGATAGCGCTTCGGGATAAAGCTGTGACAAAAAGGATATGCCGGCATTAAAAAGCGCCGCCACAGCGACACCGGCGAGAATCACCGTGGTTCTGGCGTAAATCTGTCGCTTTGAAAAAGATAATCCAAGCACGGTCATTGTCGTACACATCGCACCCGCAAATGCTGCCGCCGGTAGAAACGGATACGCCATGGGAAACAGGCAGAGCAGCAGCATGACCGCAAATCCGGCACCGGCATTTACGCCAATGACATTCGGGCTGCATAAATCATTGTTGGTGGCGGTTTGCAGCAAAAGCCCCGCAACCGCCAGACCTCCTCCGGCAAATAGCGCGCCGATCACTCGCGGCAGCCGCAGATCAAGAACGATCAGCGACACCGACGGGTTCTTTTTTGTGCCGAAAAGCCCATCCCATAGATCTTCCGGGCGAAAATCCGCACTGCCCAAAAGCAGTCCGGCAAGAAGACTGCCGGCAAGAAGCAGGAAAAGCAAAGAAAATATCACAGCTGTTTTCTTTTTACGCATTTGTTGTCCTCCGCAGGGTATACAGATATTCAACCGGAATGTGATTCGCCCGATTGCATATGGCTTGTAGAGCAAAAGAGATTTCGGCAAACGGCGAAACCGGAACCGCTCCTTTGCGGGAAAGCGGTTGAATCCATCAGCATTCCTGTTGTATTGGTATTTGCATATGGAAAATCCGGTTGTCGGCAGCTGAAATTTCCGGTTATTATAACAGAATAACAGAAAGGATGCAATCGCTTCCCAAGAAAATCAAATTTACAATACATACAAAAATAAGACATATCTACATTTGTTTTGAGGGATAGCAGGTTCAATGACTGGTCATTTTATCTAAAGAATAAATTTGATTTTTGTCAATGACTACAAAGTTAATCGGATAAGTTTATTTCTCTTGTAAATTCATGGATCCTATGATATATTTTGATTGAAAGAGATTTTATCGTGGCAATTATATGGGCTCTGATTGTCATGATTATAAAATCGTGCAGATAAAACATCTGTACTCGAAAGGAAGGTGCGTTTTCTTTATTTTTTTATTGTTGCTGACATCCATTTTTTTCAGTTCAGCCGGCGTTCCATACGAATAATATTTTTTGGTATTGATAACTGGCTGATGGCTGTTTTTCCGTCATCGCTTTTGCATGATGAAAAAAATTTTGCAGACAATGCGCCTGTTTACGGTGTTGCTTCTTATGGATGCCAGCAAATACTGCGAATGGCTGTTGATTTGGCTAAATAAAATTTTGGGGTGAAAATAAATGAAAAAAACCATTATCTGGGTCGTTGTTTTATCTTTACTTACGCTGCTGCTCTCACCGGCTGTCTTTGCCGAGGCTGACGCAAATTCAGCATCGGACAGCGGCAGGAACAATCTGTTCCTGTCCATTTGTCACGATGTGCAGGGCGAGAGCACGCCGAAAGACTTTAACCAGGCGGAGGACTACTTCCAATCGTTCCTTTCCGTTCAGAATGCCATAACAAAAACGCAGGAGCTGTTGCGCATCGAACCGGATACGGAAGATCCGACCGAGGCGAGCGGTTCTGCGCCAGAATCCATTGTTATGCTCAGCTTGTCCGACGAAGGCATCGAGCAGATCGACCAGCTTCTTGCTGAGCTTTTGACCAATCCATTTGTTGAATCGGCTGAAAAAGACATTAGCCGCATTGCAGCACTTGAGACGCCGGAAGTCTTTTGCGGCGAAAATTATACGCTCTTTGGTGCGGATCGCCTCTTGCTTGCCAATACAAATCAAGCAGAAAAGCAATGGAATATCGGTACACTGAAAGAAAGCGCCTCGCGTTTTGGTTGCCAGTTGGTCGATGCCAACGGCGAGCCTTTTGCGGACGATACGCTCCCCGTTCCGACCGGTGCACAGATTCTTTTCCCGGAAGGGAATCCATTGATGCTCGAACCACAGCGCGTGGGGGTGCTGGGCGACGGAAACGGCGACGGCAGTGTGAACACCGCCGATGCACGGTTTGCCTTGCGAATGGCTGTCGGCCTGGAATCTTCGTCGGACGACTCTCTTTCTGTTGATGTACTGGATACCGATCTCAGCGGTTCCGTCAGCACGACGGATGCAAGAACCCTTTTGCGTTATACCGTTGGTTTGGATGACGCCCTCATGCAGCGTTGGAACGATGCGTACGGCGATATGGTCAGAGATATGATTTTTCATCAGGATGCAGAATAAGCCATACAGAAGCCGGAATTCCCATTTGCCGGCAATCGCCGGATAACTTGCCCGTTTTCCGCGCAAGGGAAATAAGATTCTCCGTTCCCTTTGCATAGGGAATCCATTTTCTCTTTTCTTTGGCTAAAAATAGAATAAGAAATAAAAAGCAGATTTGCCGTATTATTCTGACGACAGATCTGCTTTTTTGCTTTTTCCCTGTTCCGTCGGTGAGTTCTACCGGTAGTCCAAAGAAGAAAACAGGCAAACAGCCGAACCGTTCCGGTAAAAACGCCGCGAGAACTTGCAGCAGATCCAGATCAAGAACGATTTGTAAAAAGGTCGGTCGTTTTTATGCCGGAAAGAAGCCGACAGCGTAGAACTATTATCAGAAACAGATAGCGCCAAGAAAAAATCTGCGTTTTCTGTTTATGCCTGGCTATCTTTTTCCGGGTATAGCAGATCTGTCAAATAGGTATACGCTTCATCCCAGTGTTCATTTGGCTTATAGTGAAAAAGAGATTTCGGCAAATAGGTTACGCGATGATTTTTTACCGCTGTAAGGTCGCGCCATCCGCTTTGCTGCAGAACACTGTGCATATATGCCTTTGCCGCGTCTTCATCCCCCTGGGGGACAATCAGTATAACATCCGGCTGCTGAATCAGAATATGTTCCAGTGAAAGCCTTTCCGACAAGGCGCCTGCTTCATCGGCAATATTCACCGCGCCCAGTTCATTGAGCATGATGCCTACAAAATGATCTTTGGCGGTTTTGGCTTTGGTTGAAGAATCGCCGGAGCCTGCTCGGATAAATAAAACCGATACCGGTTCTCCGGCTTGCTCAGCGCGTTCGCGCGCATCGGCAATCGCCTTGTCTACCCGGTTTTGCAGCTGTGTACCGTAGGCGTCATACGCCTCCGGATTCCCGGTAATATCTGTGAAAATTTTTAACATTGAAACATAGTCGGCAACGGTTTCTTCCGTGAAAGCGGCGCATGGAACGCCTGCTTTTTCCAATCTTTCGCAAACTTCAACTTGTGCTGCCATATCGGCAGAAGCAATAACAAAGTCCGGTTCTTCCGCCACGAGCAATTCCGTATTGATTGTCAGTCCGGGACCGTCGTCAACAAGCGCTGCCGTATCATCGGCAAAGCCGCGTTTGACCGAATCCGCAACGGTAATTGCAATATCCCCACCCGCGAGCTTCCAGATTTCAGCATAGGATGAAAACAGTACAGCTACTTTTTCGGGAAGGCTGGTGAGCGTAACGGTGCGTCCCGTTGAATCGGTAAAGGTGTACGGAAAATCTGCTTGTGCGGGAATCGTTGTCCCGGTTGGCTGGGGAGAATCCTTTTTATCCGCTGCATGGCATCCGCAAAGCAGCAAAAACAGAACAGCAATAAAAAAAACACCGGATTTACGAGCCATAAAAACCTCCATGAATACAGAAAAGGGAAGCCAGCCCGAAGGGCTTGCTTTTTTGTGTTTTCTGCTCAAAGGGATTCTTTTAAGGCCTTACATCCGATGTAAACGGTACGGCAGATCCAATTCAGCAAATGATTTGATTGGGTGTGAAAAAAGGGGCATTCTGCCGCGCGGAAATACGCGGCAGAATGGTATTTTTT
Organism: uncultured Clostridia bacterium; assembly: GCA_944380845.1. Classification (GTDB taxonomy): domain Bacteria; phylum Bacillota; class Clostridia; order Oscillospirales; family Acutalibacteraceae; genus RGIG2774. The sequence goes on from CALWIU010000003.1 coordinate 17,027, forward strand.
GTAATGGCTTAGCAGGTGGCGCCGCCGATTACGGTCTTTTTCATGACAGCTTCTTTGTCAAGTTTGCCGTTCAGCAGCTTATCTTCCACATAATCAAAGCCGAGGCGGGCAATCGTATCGGCAAAGCGTTCGCCGGTGATGCCTTCATCGCGGAAGAAAAGAATGGCTTTTTCCACCGTTTCAATAACTTCCTGCTCTGATGTGAAGATTTTGGAAAGGGCTTTGCCCTCCGCTACCTTTTTGCCCCAACGGCCGCCGATATATATTTTATAGCCGTAGGTTCCTTCATCAAGGGCATGGAACGGACATTTTGTTACGCACCGACCGCAGTGGTTGGTCAGGCGTGCGCATACAGAAAACGCCCGGCAGGTCTTTTCCCGGCATATCCGGAACAAAGGGAACAGCGCCGGAAGCGATTATCAATCGATCATAGCTTTCGGTAAAGCTTTCACCATTTTTGACGGCGGTCACGGTTTTGGATGCCGGATCGACCGAAGTCACTTCGCATCCGGTTACTACCTGTGCGCCGGTCAGCCCCATGTACTTCTGGGGCGTGTTGACAATCAGCTCATCTCTGGATGGAATCAACCCGCCGACATAATAGGGCAGACCACATCCGGCATATGAAATATCCTCACTTTTGGTTAATACCTTACAAGAGAACTCCTGTCTTCCCGCAGCAGCTTGGCTGCGGCTTTGGTACCGGCAGCCACGCCGCCGATAATCAGAATTTTCATAATGATCCTCCGTTAGCGCATAGCGCCACAAGGTTTTGTGTGCTTATCATAGTATTCAAAGGAAAAGAAGTAAAGTTTTTTCCTAAGGAATCTGATGAGAATAAGTCTATTTTCGACTTTTTAAACAAGGAAATGCCCCGCTGGTTCCAACATTTTATGGATGCTTTTACCCTTACCGGAAAGACGCATCTACTTCCTTTTCACTCGGAAAACGCGTAATAATGGGTGCGGTTTCATTTGCATCAAAACAGCAATCCGACAGTATTCGGAAAGATGTCTTTAAAAGGGCTTCAGGTGCCGAATGACGGCACACGCACGACAGAAGAACAAGAGACAAGCATCGAATACCGACCCCTTCTGCGTAAAAAAAAGAACCGCAAAAGCGATTCCTTTTTCTTTGGCTCGTAGCACCGAAAAAGATACCGGGATTGTTTTTGAAAAAATTAACAATGTAGTAAATTCTTTGCTGATTAACCATTTAGTACAAAAATTCAACCAAATGGGTGATAAACAGAAAATCATATGCTATACTATAATTAGTGTAATGAAATGGAAGGAGGAAATTTTATGAAAGAGTTAGATGTAGTTACATTAAAAAGCGATTTTAATAACATTCCCGCGGGAACACAGGGAACAATCGTGTTAGAATATGATGGTACAGCTTTTGAGGTTGAGTTTTTTGATAAAGAAGGGCGCACCTTGGATGTTTTAACAACTCCCGCAGAACTCTTAAAATTAGCGTAAATTCTCTTAAAACAGGAATGACAGATTTGTTGTTCCTGTTTTTTTGATATAATAGTATTTACATACTTACATATGTAAAAGTTGAAGACGAATACTTTTATACTGGTATAATCCTTGATTTGTTTTCAAGAATATCTTAAAATCAAAAAGGTAAAACAATCTTTTTCTACACCGGATAATCAATATCACAATTCTGTTTGCGAGGCATTTTTCACATATTGAAAAAAAGAGGCAATATATCATAAGCTTTATTCTTCCCCACTGAAAAGTGAAAGCGGGAATGGAAGAATACTGGCACTTTTATAACAAGGAATGCCCTCATAGAAAA
>CALWIU010000004.1 GCA_944380845.1 uncultured Clostridia bacterium
TCTGTTTGATATAAATCCATGTCGATTTCTCCTTTTTCAGATTTTTTGACTGCCGACAGACCATACATGATCGTCCTGTACGGTGTCCGGGGTATTTTGCGCCATCACACCGACAAGGCGGTGCGGCACATATGGTTCTTCCAAATAGGCAATCTCATCAGCCGTCAGGGTCAGATCCACTGCTTTTGCCGCGCCGTCGATATGATGAAGCTTTGTCGCGCCGACAACAGGAGAAGTCACCTTTGTCAGCAGCCACGCCAGAGAAATTTCCGTCATGGAAACGCCGTGCCGGTCGGCAAGCTGCGCCACACGATCAATAATGATTCTGTCCTGATCGGCGGTCGCATCGTATTTCAAATGCGCATAGCTGTCTTCCTGCAAACGCTTTGATGTCTCACCGGGATGTTTGGCAAGCCGGCCGCCGGCAAGTGCGCTGTAAGGCGTCATGGCAATCTGATCTTCACGGCAAAGTTTTGCCATTTCCCGTTCCTCTTCGCGGAAAATCAGGTTGTAATGTCCTTGCACCGATACAAATTTTGCAAAACCTTCTTTTTTTGCCAGCGCGTTCGCCTTCGCAAGCTGATAGGCAAAACAATTGGAAATTCCAAGATAGCGAACCTTTCCTGATTTTACGGCGCGATTCAGCCCATCCATGATGTCATACAGGGGTGTTTCATAATCCCACATATGATAGATATACAGATCCACATATTCCATGCCCAGATTTTGCAGGCTTTTATTGAGCATTTTTTCAATATGCTGTTGTCCGGTGACACCCGCTTCTCTTTCTTCCTTTGTACGGGGAAGAAATTTTGTTGCAACAACAATCTCATCGCGCCTGGCAAAATCCCGAATGGCTCTGCCGAGATATTGCTCGCTCGTACCGCTCTGATAGGCGATGGCCGTATCAAAAAAATTGACGCCGAGTTCCCGGCCTCTTTTGATGATTTCACGGGACTGCGCTTCATCTACCGTCCAGCTGTGCTGTCCGTTTCCTGCTTCACCGAACCCCATACATCCCATACAAATACGAGAGATGGTAAGATCTGTATTTCCTAATCGGATATACTTCATAATAAGACTCCTTATCCATCTGCTTCACGCTTTCAGGGGCGTTTACAGAATATCTTTCAGCCAGTTTTCCAATTCCTGATCTGTGACATGGTTCAGCACTTTGCCTTGTACCCAGTTGACATCCGGATAAAGTGCTTTCAGTTTTTCTTCGGCTTTTTCCATGGTGCTGCCGCCGCTGGTAGCAAAGGGAAGAATCGTCTTGCCGGAAAAATCATAACTTTCCAAAAAAGTATGGATAATCGACGGCGCAGCATACCACCAAATCGGGAAGCCCAACAATACCGTGTCATAGGCATCCATGGAAGGGAGCTGTTCTGCCAACGCAGGGCGGGAAGCCGGGTCGTTCATTTCCAACGAACTGCGGCTTTTTCGGTTGGTCCAGTCAAGATCGGCTCGAGTATACGGCACCGCGGGCTTTATCTCAAAGAAGTCTGCATCTGCCGCTTTGGCCAATCGGACAGCAACGGCTTTGGTAACCCCGCTCGCGGAAAAACAGGCGACAAGCTTTTTGCTGCGCATATTATGATTCCTCCAATCGATTGTATTCTTCCTCACTTACCGGCTCACACCATTCATTATAAGTATCCTGTCCCGGAACTTCCACGGCAATGTGAGCAAACCAGCTATCCTTTTTCGCACCATGCCAATGCTTCACCCCAGCCGGAATGGTGACAACCGTTCCGGCACGAAGAGAAACAGGCGCCTTGTTTTTCTCCTGATACCAGCCCTCACCCGCTGTACAAATAAGAATTTGGCCGCCGCCGCTCGTGGCGTGATGGATATGCCAATTGTTGCGGCATCCCGGTTCAAAGGTCACATTCGCAAGAAAAACCGATGTTTTCTGCGGATCTGTCAGCGGATTCAAAAAGGACTCGCCTACAAAATATTGAGCATAGGCTTCGTTGGATTTCCCCAATCCAAAAACATTATTTTCTTCAAATTGCTTTTTGTCAAATACTTTCATTATAAAAACTCCTTGCTTTTTTTTGTTATATAACAGCGCAGCCCCAATCCTTTTTCATTGGATAAAACAAAGGGCTGTGACCTCTTGGTTCTTTGACAGCCAATGAGTCAGTTGGCAAGCTGGATACTTTGCAGCCATTCGCTGACCGCCTGATCCGGCGCAGAGGCAGAGGCGCTTCCGATATGAAGACCGTCCGTGACGGTGGCATTCGGTTCAAGAGTTTTGATTTCATTGACTGTTCCCGAAAGCCCGCTGCCGCCGCTGGTGCAAAACGGAGCGATGGTTTTACCGGAAAAATCATAGGTATCAAAGAGAGTGTAAAGGATCATCGGCATATCGCCCCACCAGTTGGGAAATCCAACATAGATCACATCATACTGCTGAAACTGCTCAATCGAACCGGATATTGCAGGGCGTGCGTTGCTGCGCTGCTCTTCCCGCGCCAAATCCACAACGGTATCATAGTCATCGCTGTATGGTGTGACAGGTACAATTTCAAAAAGATCGGACGCCGTTTGCCGCTGAATGGATCGTGCGACTGTTTCCGTGTTGCCCGACCACGAAAAATAAACGACCAAAGCGTGTGAATCTGATTCGGGTGTCATGGAAAATGCGTTTGGATCGGTTGTCGTTTCTGCGGGATTCACCAACTGGTTTGTTGTTTGCTGTGCGGAATCGGAGGGGATTTCTTCGGCTGGCCGGCTGCCGCATGAAGCAAAAAGAAACAGCACCACAAGAGCCATCAGACCAACAAATGTTTTTTTCATTGCAAAAACTTCCTTTCCAATCGTTTTTTTCATATAGAAACAGGGAAAATGCCGGCTATCCTTTTCTTCCATGCTGGATTTCATACCGCAGGTAATCCAATCGATCCAACTGCCATTCCTTCAGGTGGATTTCATCCAGCATTCCGCCTCTTTTGATGTTGAGCATTTTCATTCGCTCGTTTTCCGTGGATTTTCCTTTTTCAAGCAGGTGCATATATCGTTTTACTTCGTCCATGGCAAATCCAATGTCATGAAGCGTCATAATCGTGCTGAGCCGTTCAAGATCCCTTTCGTCGTAATGCCGGAAACCGGCTGCTTTTTTTTCTTCACCGCACAGTTCCCAGCTTTCATATTCCTGTAAAATTTCCATCGGGATTTCATACCGTTCGCTCGCTTCGCTGATTGTCATTGACAACTTCCTTTCGCGGAATCAATAAAGGCGCTCCGTTATGGAACGCCTTCAGTATAACGCGATTTATTTAAAATGTCTAATACCTATTATTTATCATTAGAAATGCCTTTCAGGTATTGCATCGCAAAATCAATAAAGGCTGTTGTCGTGGAAGAAAAGACCTGCTCTTTTTTCCATCCCAGCACCGTAGCGACCTCCAAAGATGGATACAACGGGATAAACCGAAGATTTTCATAGATGCAATTCAGATTTATGCTGAGCATGACGCCGATGTTTTCTTTTGCCAGCACAGCCTCGTTATATGGCAAATTTGCGCTCGCCGCTATTTCAACCTGATCTTTGTACTCCCCCAGCCATTTTCCTATGCGGCTCTGATTAAAATCGCCCGTTGCCGTAACAATCGACAGGCCTTTTAAATCTTCCGGGCTTATCCTTTCTTTTGTGGACAGCGGTGAATCGTCCGGCACAAACAGTCCCCACTGCTCTTTGACCGGCATATTAACGAAATTATATTTTCGCATATCAACAGGCTCTGACATCAGCCCGATATCCAAAAGCCCTCGCTCAATATAATCGCGAATGTTGATTGCATTTCCGCTGTATATCTCATAGGTGACCTTGGGATATTTTTTGCGGAACTGGGCAATGATTTTTGCCAAATACTCTGTCGATCGGAACTCGCCGCTTCCAATCGAAATCACACCGGAAAGAGCCTCGTCTTTTTGCAAAAAATCCTGTTTCGTCTTATCCGCTAACGATAAAATTTCCTGCGCCCGGCGTTTTAAAAGCATTCCGTCCTCTGTTAATGCAATGGTATGGTTGCTGCGAACAAATAATTTTACGCCAAGTTCCTGTTCCAGATCGGCAATTTGCCGCGACAAGGTTGGCTGTGTCACATGAAGCTGCTGTGCCGCTTTTGTGAAATTTTCCTCTCTTGCAATCGCCAGAAAATAATTCAATACGCGAAGTTCCATTCCCGCACCTCCCTGGAGAGAGTATAGCACAGCCGGAAAAAATCATCAAGACGCCTTGCATCCGGTTTTCTGATTTGTTTGCGGAACCGGAAGCATTTCCCGACGGCAATGGCTTCACCGGCTCTCTGCCGTGCCTTTATGCTCTCAATACAGGATTGAAAACCGAAAAAAAATAAGCGTCAGTTCTGCAACTGACGCTTCAGCGTGTAAAAAAGTTTCTTTTTTGCACGCTGCCAGACTGCGAGAAATGAGACTGAAGAAAGGCTTTGGCGATTTGAGCCGTACAAAGGTACTGCCATGTCGTCAAAGCCTTTCAGCCAATAAGATGCTTCTTTTTGTTTTTTCTGTTTATCCGTTAAAAATCATCGTTGAAGTTATGCTGAACCCTTATCCCTTTTATTTTGGCGATTCAGCCCACTTTATCGTCAGTCTGAGGTGTCAGTCCTGCAACTGATGCCTGTATAAATGTTCGCTTTTAGCTTACACAGCGTATGTACCGGCAGATCTTATACGCCGGTTTGCTCTTCGTTATGCTGCTGACCGATGGCTTCTCCCCTCGCCTCTCGGCGGGCTTTGATATCCTTAATCATCTGACGGTGAGATTGACCGGTGATATTATAAAAAATCATCGGAATGAGCATCAGCGCATATCCCAGAAGCGGTATCAGCGTTGTCATGGAAAACAATCCCATGCGCGTTGCGTGATTCTGAACCGTTGGCACGCTTTCCGTATGCTCGATGTAGCCGGTGGCACTGAGGATTCGCAGACAAATAAAAGACGACAGCGTGCCTTCGAGCTTGCCGGTAAAGCTCATAATGGAAAGCATCGTTCCTTCCACACGCTTGCCGGTTTTCCATTCAACATAATCAACGGTTTCTGCTTCCATTTCCTTTTGCATCAGGTTTTTGAATTCCAGCGGGAAGGTGACCAACATGGAAAAAACAAGCACGAGAATGCCGATGGGCAAAGAAACCGGTTGATCGGCAGGTTTATTGATAATGCCGTTATAAGTGGTCAGCGCATACAGACCATTCAGGCCGATGCCCAACAGGCAGCAAACCTGATAAAACTTTTTGGAATCCGCTTTTTCTCCGAGTTTTTCTATAATCATCGGGACAAAAATGCCCGCCAAAAAGGAACCGGGCGCTTTGACGACATCCAGAAAACCGTTGTAACGCGGTTCAAACAGGCTGTCATAAGAAAAATAGAAGGACGCCTGCTCGGCAACCTTAATCAAAACAAAGAAAATATTTCCCAGGAAAAGCATGAAAAGCGGACGATTGGTAAACAACAGTCGGAAACAGTCCTTTACGCTGGGCGCATCTTCATGGTGCTCGTAACGCTCTACACAGTTGCGGAAGGTGAATCGGGTTAATATGATAATAAAAATCGCGGAAAAACAGGCAGCAACCAGATATGCCTTATCCAGATTCTCATTAAAATACGGAAGCCATGCTGCAAAGGCGACCAGTGCGGCCGGTATCGCGCCTAAAATCATTCGCCCGATCGCGGCAATACCGTATAGCTTGGTTCGCTCTGTTCCGTTCGGGGTCATACTGTATGCCAGCGCGCCCATCGGCACATCAAAGGCGGTATAGGTTACATCCAGTCCGACAAACGCGAAGGTCGTCAGCGCAATTTTAAGGCTGTACGGCAGGGAGTCGTTTCCGACAAAAAACAAAATCATAAAAAACGACACAAGATAGGGCGCAATTTTTATGTAGGGGCGCATTTTGCCGTATTTTGTACGGGTCTTATCCACCAGCACGCCCATAACCGGATCGTTGATGGCATCGAAGATCCCGCAGTACAGGCGAATGTTGGAAGCCGCCTTTGCGCTGATGTGCAAAACATCCGTGATAAAAAAATTGACATATTTGGATGCCGTCATGGAAGTGCTCATGCCCTGCGCGCCTCGGCCGACCGTATAGGAAAGCGCTTCGTTCCATGTCAGGAAGGTTTCCTCTCCAACATCTTTCTTTACAATTTTGCTGTTCAAGAAATCATGAATTTTTCCCATAAAATTCCTCGATTCTTTCTGTTTTTACCGTAAAGTCACCTTGGTTAGTATATCACTCCCGAAACAAGTAAATATGTCAGTAAATTAAACAAAAAATGAATTAAAAAAGGAGCAAGCTCTTTTTTCTTCAACCGCCGGATTTTCTTCTTGATTTCTCAGACAAACGCGCTATAATGATCTGTAAGAATATGGGAGATGATTTCATGAGCAAACAGCCTGTTACCGCCGTGATCGTAGGTGCCGGTCATCGCGCCTTTGTTTACAGTCAGTTGGCGCTTCGCGAACCGGATCAGCTTAAGATCGTCGGTGTTGCTGACCCCGACCCCATTCGCCGCAAAAAGGCGATGGAAACCTTCGGTTTTTCAGAAGACGCCTGCTTCGAGAATGCCGATGCGCTGGCAGCCGTTCCAAAATTCGCCGATGCGGTTATCAACGGAACAATGGATCAGCAACATTTGGCAACAACAATTCCGCTTTTGAACAAAGGCTATGATATGCTTTTGGAAAAGCCTTTTGCTGTCTGCAAGGATGACATGAAAAAAATCGTTGACTGCGCGCGAAAAAATCACTCCAAAGTCATGATTTGCCATGTGCTGCGCTATACGCCCTTTTATTACGGCATAAAACAGCGCGTCGTAAACGGTGAAATCGGCGACATCATCAACATTCAAACGCTCGAAAATGTTTCCTACCATCATTTATCCACTTCCTACATCCGAGGAAAATGGGCGAATTCCGATGTTTGCGGCACCAGTATGCTTTTGGCAAAATGCTGCCATGACCTGGATATTATGATGTGGATGATGAGTGAAACCAAACCGACGGCGGTTTCCTCCTTTGGCGGCAAATTTCAATTCCGTCCTGAAAATGCACCGAAAGAAGCCGGTAATTATTGTATGATCGACTGCCCGCTGGTGGATTCCTGTCTGTTTTCCACCAAACGGCTGTATATTGACCATCCGGACCGCTGGGCGTTTTATGTCTGGGATGCGCTGGAAGACAAGGAGAACCCGACCATTGAAGATAAAATCGCGCTGATGAAAAATAAAAACAGTCCCTATGCGCGCTGCATTTATAAATGTGATAACAATGTCGTGGATCACCAAAGCGTCCTGATCCAATTTGCCAGCGGAGCAACGGGGACGCACAATATGACCGGCGGTTCGTCCGCTCCCTTACGCCGCATTCACATCATCGGCACGAGGGGCGAAATTTACGGCAATTTTGAAGAAAGCAAATTCTTTGTATCAAAGATCAATCCCGATCCCGGCAAGGAATGCGACATCGAAGAAGTGGATCTGAATGTAACCGGCGATATGGTCGGCGCTTACGGCGGACACGGCGGCGGAGACGAACGGCTTGCGGCAGATTTCGTCCGGTTTATCCGCGGAGAAGAAACCAGCCTTGCCTGTACTTCTATTTTTGACAGCACAGCCGGTCATCTGGCTGTATATCTGGCAGACGAATCCCGTGAGCAGAACGGAAAAGTACAGCTCTTTGCAGACGCATAAAAACAAAATACAAAAGAAACAGCCTTTGCTTTCCCTCTCGGGAAGCAAAGGCTGTTTTTCATGAATGGAAAAGCGATGGCCGCCGTTTTTTCTTACTGCGAATCGTCCTTCGGCTCGGGAGGCGCCTCGTTCGGCACAGTATCCTCCGGCATCACCGAACCGTCACCGGCATCGGCTGTCTGCGGCGGCGCTGTTTCAGCGGTCTGGGCATCCTGCAAAAGCGATTCCGTTTCCTGCGGAAGGCGAACCGTAGGAACAAAATGCTTCAGGGAAACCGCTTCCACGCATTTTTCAGAGAACAGAAGAATTTTCTTTTTCTTCATCACAAGAATGGCAAGCAGGATCAGGATCGAAACAACCATGGTTACGACGCCGACAGTCAGTCCCTGCGGCATATACTCGAAGCGAATCGTATGCTCGCCCGCTGTGATCGGAACCGCCAGAAGCGCCTGATCGATTTGGATATAATCGTCGGGATCAACCTTTACATCATCGATATAAACGCTCCAGCCCAAATCATAGGGAATGGAAGTATACAGAATTTTATCGGCGCCGGCGTTGATCGTGCCTTCAAAGCGGCTTTCGTCAAAGGAAGTATACTCCAAAACACCGCCGTCCAAAAGCGCCTGATATCCTTTTTCAAAAACAGACTGGTCGAGGCTGACCGCATAGAAACGAATGTCAGCGGTATCTTTTTCATTCGGCATTTGCAGTTCAACGGTAATGGTTTCTCCCTCGTTCAAATAACCGCAATCCATCAGATAGGGGGAATCCATGGTAATATCCTTGCTGACCGTCGGGCTGCTGACCAAAGCGACATCACAGTCTGCCGACTGGGTATATAAATACATATTGCCGTTTGCCGGCGCGGTCAAGGTCAGCGTCACGGATGCAAAAGAGCCGCCGTTTACTTTGTTTAAAGTAAACTGTCCGGAAGCGACGGTTTCATCACTCAAAGCGGAAATATTATCCAGTGTATCCACAACCGGCGAAACATCCGTAAACACGCCGGCGGCTCCGGTCGCCAGATTCCACATCGCGGCCTGGTCATCAAAGGGATTTTCCCCTACCGTCGTCCAGTCGGCAAGACCGGAATTGACGCAGAAAGCCAACGGCATTTTATACCGGTTTTCATAGACGGTAAAGGTATCGTTGGAATCAACCGAAGTATAATAGGCATTATCTGAAATGCGCTCGGAGTTATCAAAAACATAGGACAGCGAGAACATGGTGTTGAAAATCGGCGTCTGCGGATAATAGGTATAGCTGTTGACATCGTTGCCAAACATACCGATATCCTTCATCATTTTGGAAACGCTTTCATACGCCATGGAAGAGAAAATGGAAACGCCGTTATAATAATACCAGCTCGGATCCATACGCGCTTTTAATTGCGAAAGCTCCATACGGTAAAATCCGTCGGCATTCGGATTTTCTTCCCGTTCTTTTTCATCGATTTCCGCTTTCAGCGGTTTATAATCATCGTATTCCTCAACGAACCACTGTTTTTCCTGCTGGAATTCATAATTCTGCGTATCGACAACAATGATTTCCGTTACGGTACAGCAAAGAAGCAGCGAACACATTGCCGTTGAAAAATATTTTGGATTTTTAATCAGAGCAAGAACCACACAGTAAATCACAACAAAGACAATGGTCGCCCAAATAACCATATCGTTGGCAACCGAAGTGCCGTTTTGATCGACCATGACATTTTTAGAGCCGATTTCCTGTACAAGCACGGTAAACCCGATAACGGCAACGCCCGAACCAATCAACGCCTTGGACGAAACAGAATCGATAATCATGAACGCCTGATAGGCCATGAATAACAGGAAGAAGGTATACGCGAAGGAGAAACGGTACGGCAGATCATTGGGAAAATGGAAACCGTGCCAAATAAAGTTCAGATAATTGATATTGAAGCTGAAATAGAAAACCGCCAGCAAACAAACCGAAGCAACCTTCTGCCGGAATTTGATCTTTTCAGAAAACAGATAAATCGGCAGAAGCAGCAACGGCAGCACACCGGAATAGATATTGGGAAGCACATCCTCGCCGCTGCTGCGGATCGTCGGCGTGACGCCCGCCAAATGGTTGGCAAGGAAATCAAAGATCGTAAAATAGGATTTATAATCGGCAGGGAACGAATTGCCGGTTGCCGAGCAGCTTTTCAAAACAAAATACAGAGGGATCAGCGCGGCAGCGGACAAACCAAACGCCAAGAAGGAGCTTGCCGCAAATTTAACGCCGGTATGGAAAAAGCGGTTATTGTATAAATTTCTTCTGGTTAATTTCGATTTATCCGAACCGGAAAGAGAGTTGTACGCTCTTTTGGTTAATTTTAAATCATATTCGGTCATCACCGATTCAAAGCTATAGTGACCGAAGAAATAGACCAGGAACCAGATGACCGACAAAAGGCAGATCATATAGGCCATATAGTAGCTGGAAAGCATGGACATGGTCAGAGCTGCCAAGTAAAGCCACGGCGTTTTTCCCTCGATGATTTTGACGATGCCCAAAACCACCAGCGGGAACAAAACCATGCCGTTCAGCCACATGATATTCCAGTAATAAGCGACGAAAAAACCGCAGAAAGCATAAAGCACGCTGAACGCGCAAGAGGACATATCACGGCGTCCAAAGTAATTATTGATAAAATAGGTAAAGGTCGCCGCCGACATGGCCGCCTTAATCAGCACCATGACTGCGATTGCTTCCGGCATATTGTCATGCCCGGCGATCAGCATAATCAAATCGCCGATGGGGCTTGCCAGATAATTCAAATAATTGCCGGTAAAGCTGCTGCCAAGACCACTCGTCCAGGAATACAGCAAACTGTCTAAATTGGTGACGCGCTCATACAGTTCTGCAAACAAGGGGCCGTACTGATGATACAGATCCATGCGCAGAATGGACATTTCGCCAAAGGGAATAAATTTGTATACGATGTACACAAACAGCATGATCGCCGCAGCGATGAAAAACGAATAAATACAGTAACGATTGCGATGAACCGCCTGCATAAACGCGCTTGTTTTCATCGTAGAAGCTCGTTTTTTCATCTTCTTTTCCTCGCTTATCAAAAGTTGAATAATTTGTTTTATTTTACCATAGATACCCGTGCATTGCAAGCTGGCTTTACGCTTTTTTCATAAGAGCTTTGATTTCATCAGAAGTGAAGGTATATACCTTATCGCAAAAATGGCAGGTAACCTGCGTTACGGGATCGTGCGCCATTTCATCCAGTCCGGCACGGCCGGTGGACAAAAGCGCCTGTTCCACTTTCTCGCGGCTGCAAGCACAGCGATAAGCGGTTTCATATTCCCCTAACATCTCAATATCAAAGGCCGGCAGCGCCTTTTGACAGATTTCAAAAGGAGTAAGCCCGTCGGTAAGCATGGAGGTTACCGGTTTCAGTTCTTTTATACAGGCTTCTACCTTGTCGATGATCTTGTCATCCGCTGTCGGCAAAAGCTGGATCAGAAATCCGCCGGAAGTGATGATCTGACGCTGAACAGGTACGGTCAAAACCCCAAGTGCACAAACCGTTGGCGTCTGCTCGCTGGCCGCGTAATAAGCCGTGATGTCTTCGGCAATTTCACCGCTGACCAACGGCACCTGCCCGATATACGGATCCCCGGCGCCAAAATCCTTCATGACCGTCAGCGTGCCGTCTGCCCCGACCGCTCCGCCGACATCCAGCTTGCCCGGCATTTTGAGCGGCAGTTCGACTTCCGGATTTTCAATATAACCGCGCACATTGCCCCTGCTGTCAGAAACGGCAATGACGCTGCCAGTCGGCCCGCCGCCATTGACCCGCAGCGTTACGCTGGCGTTTTCCTCTTTCAGCATATGTCCCATAAACGATGCGGCAGTCAAAAGCCGCCCGAGCGCCGCTGAACAGACATTCGTTGTGTGATGGATGCTGCACGCCTCGCGTACAATATCCGTTGTATCGGCCGCCATAATCAGAAGCGTGCCGTCAGTAGAAATACACCGTACCAGTTTTCCCATTTTTCTTCCTCTTATTGATCTTTGGTTTTGCGGCAGACATAATACTGCCGCTGACTGTTCTTATCTTTCGTTGTTTCCGACTCTTCCGCAAAACAATTCAGAATTTCAAAATTTGCATTGCGAAGCCCTGTTTGTATCTGCTCATCGGAATAAAACCACTCCGAAAATTCTTCCCTCTGCCGGATGAATCCATCCCCTTCCGGAAAAAACAGATCCAGCCGGATATCTGTTCGCTTTTCCGCGCTGTCATATTGATTCCGCCAAACACAGTAAACCTGCGGCAGGTCATAGACAAAGGTTTGATCGCCCAAAACACAGCGGTGTTTGTACTCGGTATTTACATCGAAAATAAAAATACCGTCCTTTTCCATGAAAAAGCCAATGGAGCGAAACGCCGCCTGAAGTGCTTCTTCTCCCGGCAAATGGTTGATCCCGTCCAGCAGACAGACCGCACAGTCCACCGTTCCGTACAGATCCAAATCCGTCATATCCTGATTCAAATACAGGATATCCAATCCCTTTTCCGTTTTTTTACGCTGCGCCTCGCAGAGCATATCAACGGAAAGATCCACACCGATCACATCATAGCCCTTTTCGGAAAACAACTCAGAAAAATTTCCCGTACCGCAGCCGGCATCCAAAAGAATACCGCTGCCTTTTCCGTAATGGCAAAGCAAAGAGCAGATTTTCTCCGCTCTTTGCCGATAGTCTACATTATCCGTCAGCAGATCATACACCGACGCAAACGCGCGATAAGCGCTCATTTTTCATCCTCCCGCGCAAGACGGCGAAAGATTTTGGTATATCCGTCGTTGCCATAGCACAGGCTCCGGTTTACCCGGCTGATGGTCGCAGTCGAGGCACCGGTTTTAACAACAATATCTTCGTACTTGTTTTCTTCCGACAGCATTTTTGCAACAACGATCCCGCCTGCCATTGATTTAATCTCCGTCATCGTAAAAAAAAAAAAAAAAAACGCATAGCATTCCTCTAAAGTTTCAAGCGACAAAATACATTTCAAGAGAAAATCCGTGTTTTCATCCTGAATTCGGTTGTTTGCAACAGCCATTTTTTCACCGGCCTTCCGTTTCATTACCTTTTTAGTTTAGCATATTACAGTATAAAAGTAAACCCATATTCGATTTTTCGTCATTTTTACCAGCAGAGGAAAAACGAATCCTTGCGGTTCAGCGGCGATTATGCTACAATAATTCCTCAGAAAGCAGGGATGCAGATGTTTGATCTTAACAAGATCCGGTTTTTTTTATTTGATATGGACGGAACGCTCTATCTGGGCGACCAGCTTTTTCCCTTTACCGCTGAGCTGTTGCAGACTTTACACGATCAGGGGAAAAAATATTTATTCATGACCAACAATTCCTCGAAAAGCGTAGCGGACTACATAAAAAAATGGGAAAAGCTCGGCATTCAGGCGTCGGAAGACGACTTTATCACCTCGTCGCAGGCGACGGCATACTATCTTAAAAAACACCATGCCGGCGATGCGATTTATGTTATGGGCACCCGCTCGTTAAAAGAGGCGCTCAAACAGCAGGGATTTGATATCCGCGACACCTATGCAGAAGATATCACCTGTGCGCTGATCGGATTTGACACAGAGCTGACCTTCCAGAAGCTGACGGATATGAGCCGCCTTTTACTGCGGGACATCCCCTATATCGCAACAAACCCCGATTGGGTCTGCCCGACGGAATTCGGATATGTGCCGGACTGCGGTTCCATGAGTGAAATGCTTTGCCATGCCACCGGGAAAAAACCCCTGTTCATCGGCAAGCCCTCACCGCTGATGCCGCGCCTTGCCATGGACAGGTGGGGCTACCAGCCGGAAGAAACACTGGTCATCGGCGATCGGATCTATACGGACATCAAAAGCGGCGTCAGCGCGGGAACAAATACGGCGCTGGTTCTCAGCGGCGAAACCACGCCGGAAATTCTGGCGCAGTCGGATACCAAACCCACCGTCGTTTATCGGGACTGCGGCGAGATGTTAACGCTGTTGAAAAAATAATCCTTCTGCCTTTTCCGTTTTTGCACACAGATGAACGGGAAGCTGCTTCGGCAGAAAAAACAAAAAATCGGAGGAACCGGCAACAGAGCGGTTTCTCCGATTTTTATCAATTGCTTTTATTGCGCGCAGACCTCGCGGATCACACGCACCAGAATATCCACACCTTCCTGCAAAATGGGCCATGGAATATTCAGCGCAGGCAGCAGACGAACTTTATCCTTTGCCGTCAGCACCAGCAGCCCCTTTTGCAGCGCCGCGTCCGCGATCTCGCGTCCGTTCTTTTGGCAGGCAATTCCCA
>CALWIU010000005.1 GCA_944380845.1 uncultured Clostridia bacterium
ACCCTGCAGCGCCCCGGCAAGGCGCACCAGATCCGTCCCATGGCGGAATGGATCGTATCCGTGGGCAAGCACCCCGGCGTGATTCCCGGCCAGCAATGGATCCAGGTGCAGTCCATGCTGGAGGTCAACAAGTCCAAGAGCTACCGCAGGCCCCGCAGCAACGTGGCGCTACTGTCCGGGCTTCTGGTCTGTGGTGACTGCGGCGACTATATGCGCCCCAAGCTGACCAACCGCCATGCGGCGAACGGCGAGCTGATCTATACCTATATGTGCTCTACCAAGGAGCGGAGCCAGAGCTCCCGCTGCCAGATGAAAAATGCCAACGGCAACACACTGGACGCAAAGGTGATCTCCGAAATCAAAAAACTGTCCGAAGACAGGAGCTTCTTTGCCGACTTCCTGGCTCAGACGAAGAAGGCCATCAGCGGCAATCGGGAGGGATACGACGCAGAGCTGCTGACCCTGAAAGAAAAGCTGGCTGAAAGCGAGAGCAGCATCAAGGCGCTGGTCAGCTCCCTGACCAAGAGCGCCGGAACCTCTGCCGAATCGTATATCATGGAGCAGATTCAGGAGTTGCACCAGACCGGCGAGGACATGAAAAACCGCCTTGCCGAACTGGAAACCCTGACGGAACACCAGCGGTTTGCGGATCAGGAGTTCGCGTTCAGCCGCCAGATGATCGAATCCTTTGCCGCAAATGTGGATGACTGCACCGTAGAGGAAAAACGGCGTCTGCTGCGGGCAATTGTGAAAAAAGTGGTCTGGGACGGCGAAAATGCCTGGGTTTACCTCTTTGCAGGCGACGGAGAGGCCGATTTACCCCCGTTTGACGCACCAGAAGTTCCGTTGAGTGAGGATAGCGAATGAAATTTTAATGTAATTTCGCGCCAAAAACCGGGGAAGTCAGGAGCTTTCTCTGAATGATCCCATTGAAACCGATGCAGAAGGACACCCGCTGACCATTGGTGAAGTGCTGTCTACCGACGATCATACGGTGGATGATATTATCTACTCCCAAAATGTCAAACGGGCAAAATGCCTTGCCGACTGTCTGCCGCCCGGAAGAGAAAAACAAATCATCGTCATGCGTTATGGATTGAACGGAAAAGATCCCATGACGCAGGCTGAGGTTGCCAAAAAACTGCACATCTCACGATCCTATGTATCCCGCATAGAAACACGGGTTCTGGCAAAAATGCGGGCTGAATTTGACAATGAATAGCGCGTTTTCAAAAAACGGTTTTGTTTCTGAAAAGGATCTGTCTCTGCTTGCCGCTTGCTCCTTTTTTCGGGAGCCCTGTTAAAGAAACGATTTTTTTATTACATACAATAAAAAAGATCCCGCTGACGCTCATCCGTCGGCGGGACAAAGGAAAAGAGAGAAAATGGGCATTGCCCTGTCAGTCTTCGCAGGCTGATTCGATCACAACAGCCTGCCAACCAAGAGAAGCATAGGCGTCTTGTACGCTCTTTTTCGCATAAGGCACAAGGGTACCGGTCTGCGGATCGCTGAAATAATAACAAGTTTCATCGTATCCGATCAGCGTCAAACAGTGCATGGGGGAAATCCAGGTACAGTCCCCCAGCTCGGTTTGCCATGTTATTCCGCGTTTGGCTTTTGCCATCGCAGAAGTTGCCCAAAGCAGAACCGGTTTATTTTGATCGAGATACTCGCGGCAAAGCTGCTCAAGAGGCACAAACCGGAGGGTTTTCGCCTGCAAATCTTTTCTGCCGGCATCCCGCAGCGCTTCATTCAGCCCTTTTTCAATGACCGGCGCCCAACAGCCCCAACCACTTTCACTGCGCGGGTCTCCCAAAAAAAATTGCGCGGGTGATGCCCCGAAGGAATCTTTTGTCGGGGTCTGCGCCATCGGAAGATACCGGTCAATATAAGTAGGGATGTCGATCGAAATACCATAATAGCGCAGAAGCGTCACGGCGGCAACACTTTCACATCCAGTTGGATAGCTTGGATACTGACAAATCAGGGGAACGCCGTCAATCAGTTTGGATTCGTCCGGCTTTTTACCCGCAAGAAAAAATAAACTGAAAAAAAGAACTGGAATCAGGAGCAAAGCCAGTAATTTCAGCCGGTCGCATCTGCGCCGAAAGCAAATAGCATATTTCATAATCGATCCCCCAGTGTTGCCACCGCGACAAAAAGCGTCAAACACGGAGAAAGGTCCGTGTTTGACGCTATTGTACCGGGGGATAGGGCAAAATGTATGCAAAAAAATATGATGGAATTGTAAGAATATTATTCTACATAAAAATTTGAAAAGAGCAGCCGGAAAAAGGAAGTTGCGGAAACGCCGGGTCATAAATCAAAACCAGACGGCTCTGATTGCTTTCATAGACCGTATATACCCGATTATCGGAAACAAAGCGATAATCCGATTCTCTCATCATAATCGATTCCGCTATCATGATCATTGCCTGCGAAACCGATTCTGATTCCGACGGAAACGGAAGATCCTGGAAAAAATACCAATTCAAAAAAGTCTCCGGCATAACCTGATTCAGATCCTGCTCCTCCCTGTATTCACTGTCCGCCTCATACGGCACCGTTGTCTGCTCATTGGTTACATAATACTGCTCCGTTGACAGGAAAACTGATTGATACAAGTTCTCAAGCTCGCTGCGGCTGATTTCGGTTTTTTCCTGTTTCGAGATGGAAAACGCCACCGGCAACCCACTGAAAAAGGCGCAGTTCAACAGCACTTCTTCGTTATTCAATCCGGTGATCGGATAATCGTGCAGATAAAGAATCCCGCTTTGCTCGCCGTATTCCAGTTTCGATTCCATTTCCGCTATTTCAGAAGAATCAAGTTCCAGCTGAAAAAAGAATAACAAATCTGCTATTTGCTGCGACCATGATTGCAGATCTTCAGCACTAAAATATTGCTGACAGGAAAGAAGCGTATCCTCTTTGTAACGATCCCATGGATACAGCGACAGATTTTCATCATCCACAAATAAAAGTTCGTCCATTTTCGGCAGTGAAAGCGTCTGGACACGGCCTTTTTGATCCGGCAGGGCGAAAGGCACAACAAAAACCACCAGCAGCAATCCCACCAGCGAGAAAATAAAAAGTGCCGCCGGTTTTCGATTTTTATTCTTTTTCATGGGTTGGCGGCACTCCTTTCAAGGTTATTTGAATTTCGGTTCCTTCGCCGAGTTTGCTTTTGATCGACATTTTTCCATGGTGCAGCCTGACGATTTCAACGCAGAGCGACAACCCCAGCCCTACGCCTCCGGCTTTGCGCGAACGGGATTTATTCGCCATGTAAAAAGGTTCGGTTACCTTTTTGATATCTTTGTCGGAGATACCGATTCCGTGATCGCGAACAGAAAACCGCACGCTGTCCCCCACTTTCTCACAGGACAGGGATACCGTCTGTCCGCGTCGGGATGCCTTCATTGCGTTATCGATCAAATTAAAAAACAACGACTGCAAAAGCGCCTTGTCGCCGCAAATATAACAATCTTCCGCCTTTGAAAGACAAAGCGAAACTCCGCTTTTTTCAGCCAGAGGAGCGACAGCGGCTTCTATTTCCCGCAGCAGCGCGGGAACATGAATGTTTTTTTCTTCCATGGCGCCGTTTTCAGCGCCAGCCAATTCCAATAGCTTTGAAGAAAGATTTTGCAGACGACGCGTTTCGTGCACAATAATATTTGCATATTCCACGCGTTCCTGATCTGACATGGTTTTACTGATGCGCATAACATCCGCCAATCCCATGACAGAGGTCAGCGGCGTTTTCATCTCATGCGCCAGACTGTCGGAAAAACGCTTTCGGCTCTCTGCGATACGCGACAGACGATCAACATTTTCTTCGACAGACTGCACCATTTCATTGACATTGCCGGCAAGCTGGCGGAACTCCACACCGCCGTTATCGGGCAGACGAACAGAATAATCGCCGTCAGCAATTTCACACAGTGCGTCATTGACCCGATCCAGTGGACGCAAAAGCGAACGCACCGCAAAATACAGCGCAAGCCCGACCAGAGCGGCGGCAACAAGCCCGGCGGCGCGGACGAACCAGAGCTGCGTTTTGTACTGCGAATACAGATCCGTAACCGGCGAACGGGTAATCAGCAGATAATCCGACCCTTCCACCGTCAAATAAGAAGCGACATAAATCCAATCCTCCCCGCCGTCTGAGCGCACCTCAACGGCACACTGCCCCGCTTGTGCCGCATGGGTAAGAAAAGTGCTTTCTGAAGAAATCGACATTTCTTCTCCGGCAATGCGTGTATTTTCAAAATAAACGCCTGCCGCCGCATCCTCCGTCGGCAAAGAATCAACGGTCTGGGCAATCAGAGACTGCGCTTCCTGTGTCGGCAGCCGCAATTTCCCGCTGACAGCGCGTCTGTATGCGGCAGCGTTGGAAAAATCGGAAATCATATAGGCATGAAGCTGCACCGCGCTTTCCTTTTCGCGCTCCAGCGAGCCGTAAAACCAGGACGCTGTTACCCCCAAAGAAGTGAAAAAGACCGCTAAAGTCGCAAGAACAGCCGATAAAAGAAAAACTTTCTGCCAGAGCTTCATTCTGTCACCTGCTTTCTAAGCGATACCCTATTTTCGGCACGGTAACCAGCCGGTCAAAAAGATCGAGTTTTTTCCGCAGCTGACGGATATGGATGTCCACGGTACGGCTCTCCCCTTCAAAGCCATATCCCCACACCGCCGCCAGCAAACGGTCTCGCGTAACAGCGACATCCGGGTGTTCCATAAAAAATTGCAGCGTTTCAAACTCCTTCGGCGTCAGCGAAACCGCTTTGCCGCCCTTTGTTACGATATGCTTTTGAATATCCAGCGTAATATCGCCATATGTCAGAACTGCTTTCATTTTATTCGCGCGGCGAAGCACCACTTCCACCCGCGCCAGCAGTTCCAGCACCTCAAAAGGCTTGACAATATAATCCTCCGCGCCGAGCTTTAACCCGCGAACTTTATCGGTCACATTCTGCATGGCGGTCAGAAAAATCACCGGAATTTCCCGATCGCGGATTTGCTCCATAACAGAAAAGCCATCGGCGCCGGGCAGCATGACATCCAGAAGAATGAGATCGTACGGATTCTGCTGGATTTTTTCGATTGCTTCCCTTCCATCGGTACAGATCTCACCGACATATCCGGCAACGGACAGGGATGCCAAAATGGTTTTTGCAATGTTCGTATCATCTTCCACGATTAAAATCCGGATCACGGCGTTCCCTCCTTTTCCTTTTTTAGTATAACACTTTTTCCCCTG
Organism: uncultured Clostridia bacterium; assembly: GCA_944380845.1. Taxonomy (GTDB): domain Bacteria; phylum Bacillota; class Clostridia; order Oscillospirales; family Acutalibacteraceae; genus RGIG2774. Next base: position 5,262 of record CALWIU010000005.1, read on the forward strand.
TTTGCAAGAGCGGCTTCCCGGCGTGATATCATTGACAATCTCCTCGCTTTTCGGTATCATAAAAGAAAAAGCCCCTCGGCTTTTGCCGGGAAAGGATATACGATATGCGCATTCTTGTTTTAAATGCGAGCCCGAAAGGAGAGAAATCCTGCACGGTTCAAACCGCCCTCTACCTTCAGGCACTGCATCCGGAACATGATTTCACTTTTCTTCCCGTGGGGCAAAGGATCAAAGCTCTGGAAACAGATCTGACGCCGGTGCTTACGGCACTGAAAGAAGCCGAACTGATTTTGTTCAGTTATCCGGTTTACACCTTTATTGCGCCCTATCAGCTGCATCGGCTGATTGAACTTATCAAAGATTCCGGCATCGATCTGTCGGGAAAATTCGCCAGTCAGATTACGACTTCCAAGCATTTTTATGATGTAACCGCCCACCGGTATGTGGAAGAAAACTGCTTTGATCTGGGGCTGAAAGTCGTCAGAGGGCTTTCCGCTGACATGGAAGATCTTTTGAATGAAAAAGGCAGAAAAGAAGCGCGGATGTTTTTCGATACCCTGCTGTTCAACTGCGAAAACGGTATTTTTTTAACGCCGCCGCCCAAAGCGCCTGAACAGCAGAAAACGGTGTATCAACCGACCCTACGCCCTGCGGTCAAAAGCCGTCAGAAAGATGTTGTCATTGTCACCAATTGTGAAAAAGACGATGAAAACCTTGCCAATATGATCCGCGATTTCCGGGCGGCTCTTCCCTATGAATGCCGGGTTGTCAATCTGACAGAATTCCCCTTTGCAGGCGGCTGTCTGGGCTGTTTCGGCTGCGCTGCCGACGGAAAATGTATTTATAAAGACGGATTCGATGAGTTTTTGCGGCAAAAGATCCAAACCGCCGATGCTTTCGTTTACGCCTTCACCATTTCCGATCATTACACCAGTTCCGTTTTTAAGTGCTTCGACGATCGGCAGTTTTGCAACGGGCACCGCACCGTCACCCACGGGACGCCGATCGCTTATCTGATCAGCGGTGCCTATCAATACGAAACCAATCTGCAAACGATAGTAACCGCGCGCAGCGAAGTGGGCGGGAATTACCTCTGCGGCGTTGCCACCGATGAGATGGATACCTGTGCCGATATTGTCCGGCTGGCAAAAAGCCTGACCTTTGTTCTCAAGCATCAGATCACCAGCCCCCCGAACTTTTACGGCGTCGGCGGCACGAAGATTTTCCGCGACCTGATCTATGTCATGCAGGGACTGATGAAAGCCGATCATGAATACTATAAAAAGACCGGGATCTATGATTTCCCGCAAAAGAAAAAGGGCACGATCCTGTTTATGAAATTGGTCGGCGCCGCCATGGCAAACCCGAAGGTTCGACAGAAAATGAAAGGCACCATGAGCGATTATATCATTATGCCGTACCGTCAAGTCATTGAAAAAGC
>CALWIU010000006.1 GCA_944380845.1 uncultured Clostridia bacterium
GACTCCGGAAAGGGTCTGAAATTCCCCAAATGGTCGCGCGTGTATGTCACCTACATTCTGCCGTTTATTGTGCTGTTTATTTTTGTGATGGGATATTATCAGAAATTTTTTGCAAAATAAAACACCCTGACATCCGTTTGTTTTCTTTCTCCCGAACCAGTAAAAATCCCCCTCTTCCCGGGGGATTTTTCAGGTATTTTTTCAATGGATAATCGAACAAAATGATTGCCATTTTTCACCGCCTATGGTATGATAAGAAAAATTGAATATTTACGATTTCTCTGATCAATCAGGGTCGTTATCATACGGACGGAACCCGCAAAGGATGTGGATAAATCATGCCTCTTGTTCCCATGAAAGAGCTGCTGACCCGCGCTGAAAAACAGAACTGTGCGGTGGGCGCGTTCAGTGTCGGCAATATGGAAATGGTGCGCGGCGTGCTGCGCGCCGCACAGGAAAAAAACCAACCGGTTATTTTGCAGATCGCCGAAAAACGCCTGGCCTCTTCGCCTCTTGCGCTGATGGCGCCGATGATGGTATCGGCGGCGAAAAACGCTTCGGTCGATGTCGCGGTGCATCTGGATCACGGACTGACAGTCGCGTGTGTCAAAGAAGCGCTTCAATATGGGTTCACCTCGGTGATGCTGGATGCCTCGCTGCTGCCTTTTGACGAAAACATCAGCATAACAAAAGAGGTCGTTGCCATGGCTGCCGCCTATGGCGCAACGACCGAAGCAGAACTGGGCGTCGTCGGCGGAAACGAAGGCGATACCGCAAAACACGAGATCCAATGCACCGACCCGCAAAAGGCAAAAGAATTTGTCGAGCGTACCGGCGTGGACGCGCTGGCTGTCGCCATTGGAAACGCGCACGGCAACTACCCCGTTCTGCCCGAACTGCGGTTCGATATCCTTCAGCAAATCCGGCAAACCGTATCCTGCCCGCTGGTGCTGCACGGCGGCACGGGGATGTCCGATTTCCAGTTCCGAAAAGCAATTTCGTTGGGGATCCGCAAAATCAACATCGCAACCGCCAGCTTTGACGCGCTGGCGAATGCCGCCCAAAAGTATCTTGCCGGATGCGATACCCCCGATTATTTCCAACTGTCGGAAGAAATGGTGCGCGGCGTTGCTGCCAATGTCGCCCGTCACCTTCAAATATTTTCCAACCGATAAACGAAAGGAGCTTTCCCGTGAAGTACATCACTTTTGATTCGAGAAAGGAATATGACCTGATTCTGCTTGGTCGCGTTGCCGTTGATTTTAACCCGGTGGACTATTATTGCACCCTTGATAAAAGCACCACCTTTAAACGCTATTTGGGCGGTTCGCCCGCAAACATTGCCGTAGGTCTTGCCCGTCTGGGGAAGAAATGCGGCTTTTTCGCACGGGTTTCCGACGATCAGCTTGGTACTTTTGTGACTGATTTTTTCAAAAACGAAGGAATCGACACCTCCCATATCGTCCGCTGCCAAAACGGTGAAAAAATCGGACTGACCTTTACCGAAATCAAGAGCGAAACCGAAAGCAGCATTTTGATGTACCGCAACGACGCGGCGGATCTGAAGCTGGATGTTGCGGATATTGATGAATCCTATCTTCAAAAAGCAAAAGCGCTTTTGATCTCCGGAACGGCTCTTGCCGAAAGTCCCTCCCGCGAGGCAGCGCTGAAAGCCGTTATGCTTGCCAAACGCAATCAGATCCCTGTGATTTTTGATATCGACTATCGGGCATACAACTGGAAAAACGCCGATGAAATTTCCATTTATTATTCTCTGGTCGCAAAACAGGCGGATATCATTCTCGGATCACGGGAGGAATATGATTTAACGCAGCGCCTGATTCAGGAAGGCATGGACGACAGGCAAACCGCAGCCTACTGGCACGGCTGGAACGCCAAAATCGTTATTATCAAACACGGCAAAGACGGTTCTACCGCCTATACCAACGACGGCGAAAGCTATTCCATCAAGCCCTTCCCCGTCAAGCTCCTGAAATCCTTCGGCGGCGGCGACGGATACGCTTCGGCGTTCCTTTACGGGCTTTTGGAAGGCTATGACATCATGGACGCGCTGGAATTCGGTTCGGCTTCTGCCGCCATGCTGGTCGCCAGCCACGCTTGCAGTCAGGATATGCCGACGGTAGAACAGGTCAAAGAATTTATCAGAAAAGAAAAAGAAGAATACGGCGAAATGATCGCCAGAGGATAAGAGGTTTTTTGTATGTTTGAAAAACTTTCGTTTGATGAAAACGGGCTGAAAACCGTTGCGCTCCGCGATTCTTTTCATCAGGAAATGCTGATGAATGTCTTTGTAAAAAGACTGAAAGCCGGGGAATCCTATACGGTCGTAAGCGATACGGATGAAACGGCAATCCTGCTTTTGGGCGGCGAAGTCGAATTCAGCTGGGGCGGGCAAACCGCATCCGGCAAGCGCGCCGATCCCTTTGAGCGCAAGCCCTATTGCCTGCATGTATGCAAAGGCACCAAGGTTTGCGTTACCGCGAAAGCGGAAAGCGAGATCCTGATTCAGCAGACCGACAACGAAAAGACCTTTGAGCCGGTGTTTTACACCCCCGAAACCTGCCTGTATCAGGAATTCGGAAAGGGTCAGTGGGGCGGTGCGGGACACCGCATCGTTTCTACCATGTTTGATTACGATAACGCGCCCTATTCCAACATGGTCATGGGCGAAGTCTTTAACCAGCCGGGCAAATGGTCGAGCTATCCGCCGCATCATCATCCGCAGCCCGAGGTCTATTATTACCGTTTTGACAAACCCCAGGGGTTCGGCGCCGCTTTTGTGGGCGAAGATGTTTACAAGAGTGTGGACGGTTCCGCTTCCTATATCGAGCCTGACAAAAATCATCAGCAGGTAACCGCGCCGGGGTATGAAATGTATTATGTCTGGATGGTTCGCCATCTGGACGGGGATCCCTGGTTCAAAACAACCAGATTTTACGAGGACTGCCATAAATGGCTCCTCGACGAGCAGTAAGGAGTGTGAACCTATGGCAAAAATGACAATGGCGCAGGCGCTTGTCAAATTCCTGAACAACCAGTATGTTTCCTTTGACGGTCAGGAAAACCGGTTTGTAGACGGGATCTTTACGGTTTTCGGGCACGGAATCGTCGTTGGCCTGGGACAGGCGCTGGATGAGGATCCCGGCGCGCTTCGCGTCTATCAGGGCAAAAACGAACAGGGAATGGCGCATGTCGCCGCCTCTTACGCCAAACAAAACAACCGCCGCAGAATCATTGCCTGCGCGTCCTCCATCGGCCCCGGTTCCGCCAACATGATTACGGCGGCTGCGACCGCTACGGTCAACCATGTGCCGCTGCTGCTCTTCCCCGCCGATGCGTTCGCCAGCCGTCAGCCGGATCCGGTTTTGCAGCAATTTGAACAGGTCAATTCCCTTGCCACCACCACCAATGACGCGTTTCGCGCGGTAACCCGCTATTGGGATCGGATCCAGCGTCCGGAACAACTGATGAGCGCCATGATCAACGCCATGCGCGTATTGACTGACACCGCCGAAACCGGCGCAGTCGCCATTTGCCTTCCGCAGGATGTAGAGGGCGAAGCCTATGATTACCCGGATGAATTTTTCCAAAAGCGCGTACACCGCATTACCCGTCCGCTGCCCTGCGCAGACGAATTGGCAGACATTTTCGCCATTGTGAAGCAGGCGAAAAAACCGCTGGTGATCTGCGGCGGCGGCGTTCGGTATTCCGAAGCGGGCAAGGCGCTGGAGGATTTCTGCTCGGAATTCGCCATTCCTTTTGCCGAAACGCAATCGGGCAAATCCGCCTGTCTTTCCTCTCATCCGTATAACCTCGGCGGCCTTGGCGTAACCGGCAATTCCGCCGGCAACGACATTGCAAAGCAAGCCGATGTCATCATTGGCGTGGGAACTCGTTTTTCCGATTTTACCACGGCTTCCAAATCGCTGTTCCGTGCCGACGCGGCTGTTGTGACCATCAACACCTCCCGTTTTGACGCCTATAAGCTGGATGCGGTCAAAATGGTGTCGGACGCAAAAGAAGGCATTCTTGCCCTGGGCGCCAAGCTCAGAGAAGCCGGGTACCGCTCTGCCTATACGACAGAAGTGGCACAGGCAAAGCAGGCATGGAAAAAAGAAATGGCGTTTCTTTCCGCCTATACTTACGATGACGATTTTCAGCCGCTGATCGCGGCAAGGGACGAAAAGACCATCCCTGAATTTGTCAAAATGACCGGCAGCAGCCTGACGCAAACCGCCGCTGTTGCCGCCATCCGCGAAGAGATCGACGATGACGCCATTTGTGTCGGCGCGGCGGGTTCTCTGCCCGGCGACCTGCAAAGAATGTGGACGACCGATTGCCGCGATTCCTATAATATGGAATACGGCTACTCCTGCATGGGGTATGAAATCGCCGGCGCGCTCGGTTCCAAACTGGCACAGCCCGACCGCGAAGTTTACGCCATGTGCGGCGACGGAAGCTATCTGATGCTGCACAGCGAACTGGTAACCAGCATACAGGAAGGCAAAAAGATCAATGTCATGCTGTTCGACAACAGCGGCTTCGGCTGCATTAACAACCTGCAAATGTCCAACGGGATCGGAAATCTGGCGACAGAATTCCGCAAGCGCGATGAAAACGGTACGCTGCTGGGTGAACTTTTACCCATCGATTTTGCCAAAGCCGCTTCCGGCTACGGCGTAAAAACCTATACCGCACGCACCATGGACGAATTGCGCGAAGCGCTGCGTGACAGCAAAAAGCAGACGGTCTCCACCCTGATCGACATCAAGGTGCTGCCGAAGACCATGACCGACGGCTATGGCGCATGGTGGCATGTGGGTGTGGCTTCGGTCAGCGCAAAAGAATCTGTACAAAAAAGCTTCGAGGAAAAAGAAATCCATCGAAAGAATGCGAGGAAATACTGATGCTTGATAAAAACAAAGTCAAACTCGGCATTGCGCCGATCGCCTGGACAAACGATGATATGCCGGATCTGGGCAAGGAAAACACCTTTGAACAATGCGTTTCCGAAATGGCGCTGGCAGGCTTTACCGGCTGCGAAATCGGCAACAAATATCCGAAAGATCCCGATGTTTTGAAAAAGGCGCTGGATCTGAGAGGGTTACAGATCTGCAACGCCTGGTTTTCCACCTTTCTGACCACCAAACCCTATGAGGAGACGGAAAAAGGATTTATCGAACATATCACATTCCTGAAAAAGATGGGGGCAAAGGTTGTCGGTATTTCCGAGCAGGGACACTCCATTCAGGGAACGGACAAGGCAATTTTTGAGGAAAAATATGTCATGAACGATCACGAATGGGATCTGCTTTGCACCGGCGTCAACAAGCTGGGCAAAATCGCAAAGGACATGGGCATTCGCCTGACTTACCATCACCACATGGGCACCGTTGTTCAGACCGAAGCCGAAATCGACCGTTTGATGGCCAACACCGATCCGGAAGTTTTCGGCCTGCTGTTTGACTCCGGTCATCTGGCCTATTGCGGCGAAGACTATATGTCCGTACTGAATAAATACATCGACCGCGTCTGGCATGTGCATTTGAAAGACATTCGCCCGGATAAAATCGCAGAAGTCAAAAAAAATCACATGAGCTTTTTACAGGGCGTGCGTCTGGGCACCTTTACCGTACCCGGCGACGGCGCGATCGACTTTGCGCCGATCTTTGATGTGCTGGCACAGCATGATTATGAAGGATATGTACTGGTGGAAGCGGAACAGGATCCCGCTGTGGCGAATCCGCTGGAATATGCGCTGAAAGCCAGAAAATACATCGCTGAAAAAGCAGGACTGTAAGTCTGAAAGGAGATACAAGATGGCTGTAGAAAAACTGAAATATTTTTGCAACGGTGAATTCCGGCTGTCAAAAACCGACAAATGGATCGACCTGCACAACCCCAGTACCGGTGAAGTGACCGGACAGGCGCCCTGCTGCACCAACGATGAGGTGCTGGAAGCCATTGAAGCCGCCAAAGCCGCGTTCCCGGGCTGGAGCGCGACCCCGCCGATCAAGCGTGCGCAGATCCTGTATAAAATACGCGATTTAATCATGGAAAACATGGAAGATCTGACCCGCTCTGTTGCTGAAGAAAACGGCAAGGTCTGGGCGGAGGCGGAAGGCGATGTCCTCAAAGCGAAAGAAGGCACCGAACTGGCAACGCAGGTTCCCTCGCTGATAATGGGAGAAAGCACCATGGATGCTTCCCGCGGATATGACACGGTACTGTACCGTGAGCCGGTCGGCGTTTTTGCCGGGATCGTTCCGGTCAACTTCCCCGCCATGATCCCCTTTGGCTGGATGGCGCCCACCTGCATTGCCTGCGGCAATACCATGGTTCTGAAAGCGGCGACATTAACGCCGAAAACCGCGATGAAGCTTGCCGCCATCTATAAAGAAGCCGGCGTGCCTGACGGCGTAATCAATGTGGTTACCTGCTCGCGCAACGAAATCAACACCATTCTGGATCATCCGGATGTCAAGGGAATCACCTTTGTGGGTTCGACACCGGTCGGCAAACTGATCTATGAGCGCGCCGCCCGTGCCGGCAAACGCGTTCAGGCGCTTTGTCAGGCGAAAAACCATGCGCTTGTCATGGCTGACACCCCGATTTCCCGCACCGTTGCCGGCGTTGTCAATTCGGCGTTCGGCTGTGCCGGCCAGCGCTGCATGGCGCTTTCCTGCTGTGTGGTGGAAGAATCCATTGCCGACGAATTTGTTGCGGAACTGAAAAAACAGGCAAGCCAGATCAAAGTCGGTCCTGCGGTTGACAAAACAAGCAAACTCGGTCCCATCACCTACGAAAAGCATTATCATGAAGTCATCGCCGACATCGATAAAGGGGTAAAAGAAGGCGCCGAGCTGGTTCTGGACGGCAGAAACTGCAAAGTCGAAGGCTTTGAAAACGGATATTTTGTCGGGCCGACTGTCTTTGATAAAGTAACGCCCGATATGAGCATCGGAACCGAGGAAATTTTCGGACCGGTTCTTTGCATCAAGCGCGTAAAAGACTTCAAGGAAGGGCTTGCTGTCATGAACGCCAATCCCTATGCCAACGGGTCTGTCATCTTTACGCAAAACGGCTATTACGCCCGGGAGTTTGTGCGCCACACCGACGGCGGCATGGTCGGCGTCAATGTCGGCATTCCGGTACCGATCGGATTTTTCCCCTTCTCCGGGCATAAAAATTCCTTCTTCGGGGATCTGCATTGTCTGGGCAAAGACGCTTACCGGTTCTATACCGAGACAAAATGCGTAACCAGCCGCTGGTTCGATGAAGAAGAAATGAAAAAAACCGAGGTTTCGACCTGGGATGGTACCATCTAAGAAAAGGAGAACAACAAATGATTCAAATCGGAATTATCGGCGCAGGCCGGATCGGTAAAGTCCACCTGCAATCCATCAGCACGCAGGTTAAAAATGCCTGTGTCAAAGCCATTGCAGATCCCTTTATCAACGATGAAACACGCGACTATATCAAGTCCTTTGGCGTGAAAGAAATTTACGCTGACTATAAAGAGATTTTGGCAGATCCTGACATCGACGCGGTGCTGGTCTGCTCCTCTACCGACACCCACGCCGCCATTTCCATTGAGGCGATCGAAGCGGGCAAACATGTTTTCTGCGAAAAACCCGTAGATCATTCCCCGGAAAAAATCAATGCGGTCAAAAAAGCACTGGAAGGCAAAAACCTGAAATTCCAGGTCGGCTTCAACCGCCGTTTTGACCACAACTTCGCCGCCATCCGTGCGGCGGTGGACGCCGGCAAAATCGGTGATCCGCATATTGTAAAAATTACCTCCCGCGATCCCGAGCCGCCAAATCCGGCATACATCAAAGTTTCCGGCGGTATTTTTCTGGACATGACGATCCATGATTTTGACATGGCTTGCTTCCTTGTCAACAGCCAGGTGGACGAAATCTATGTCAATTCTGCCGTGCTGGTCGATCCTGCAATCGGCGAACAGGGCGATGTGGACACCGCTATCATCACCATGAAGATGAAAAACGGCGCGCTGGCGGTCATCGACAATTCCCGCCGCGCCGCTTACGGCTACGACCAGAGAGCCGAAGTATTTGGCTCAAAGGGCATGGTCGCCACCTCCAATGACACCCTGTCCAGCGCGGTCATTGCCGACGCCAACGGCGTAACCGGTGAAAAGCCGCTGTACTTCTTCCTGGAACGCTATATGCAATCCTTCTCCACCGAAATGAATCAGTTTGTTGATTCCATTATCAACGACACGGAACCGCCGGTGGGCATTGAAGCTGGTTTGCAGTCCGTATTGATCGCCCTTGCAGCCAAAAAGAGCGTGGAAGAGCATCGCCCGGTTAAACTGGAAGAATTGCTGTAATTTTAATTTTACACAAAAAAGACGACGGAGAACCCCTCCGCCGTCTTTTTTTGCTTTTTTCATGATCTTTGCAGGGCTCAAATCGCCAAAGCCTTTCTTCCGCCTCATTTTCCGCAGTCTGACAGCGGATAGAAAAGATTCTTTTTTTACATGCTAAGAGCCGGATTGCTCCGGCTCTTTCGTTTTTTATTTTGTTATCGGACAGGTGTCATCATCAGGTCAAATATCCGATATAATGCGCCAAATGGACGAAGAAGTGAACAATAGTGTAGATAAAGCCTACAAAGGGAATGTCCTTATTTGCTTCGTACTTCGCGCACATCTTACAGCGGAATGTCTCAAAGGTATAGCCGCCGTCCGGCACGACGGACACGCCGTCATGATCGCATTTGCCGTCGCCGTCAAGGTCCTCGTGACCGGTTGCCGGCAAAACGGTGGGCTCTTCCAGGATCGCTCCGCAATCCGCGCACTGCAAGCCGCCGGTATGACCATCTTCGGTGCAGGTCGGTTTTTTCTCAGGAATGGCGACTGTATGCACATGATTGTTGGGATCGTATTCGCCGTAACTCTGACCGCAAAGCTCACAAACTGCCAATTGACAGCAGGTAGCTTCGCCGCCGGTATGCTCATGCGCCAAAGGTGCGGTTTCGATTTCATAATAGGTTCCGCAGACCTCACAGGTGTAACGGATGATACCGCCCTGGGTGTAGGTCGCCTCCTGGATCACCTTTCCGCCGTCATAGGTGTGGGGAACCATCGGAAGATCCTGTTTTTCGACAAACACTTCGCCGCAAACCGAGCAATAGGAACTTTCCGTCCAACCCCATCGTGGTGCAGGTCGGCTCTTTTCCGGGCACGGTAACGACCGTATGACCTGTTGCCGGAATGACTTCCTGCGCCACAAGGATTTCACCGCAGACCACGCACTTCACACCATCGGTCAGCCCGGTTTCGGTGCAGGTTGCCGCCTTGCCGGGGATAATTTCTTCGGTGTGACCCGTTGCCGGGATGACTTCCTGCGCCACAAGGATTTCACCGCAGACAGAACATTTGACACCATCGGTCAGACCGGTTTCGGTGCAGGAAGCTGCTTTGCCGGGAATGGTTTCTTCGGTGTGACCCGTTGCCGGGATGGCTTGGGTTTCGATATGGGAAGCGTCGTTCGCACATACGCGCTGTTCTTCCCCTGCTTCTTCACAAGTCGCGGGAGTAACAACCGTCCATTCGCCCCAATCGTGACCGGTCGCGGGAATAACTTCCTGTGCCACAAGGATTTCATCGCAGACCGAGCACTTGATGCCGTCGGTCAGACCGGTTTCGGTGCAAGTAGCAGCCTTGCCGGGAATGGTCTCTTCCGTATGCGGAAGCTTTTCAATCGTCTTCGTTTCTCTGCTCAGTTCCTCACCGCAGACGGTGCAATAAACAACTTCATCATACGAACCTTCAGCGCTGCAAGTTGCTGCCGTTTCATTCTCTCTGACAGGTTCGCCGGGGGTGTGATCCAGCTTGGCAATCGGACGGGTTTCCACATGGGAAGCGTCGTTCGCACATACGCGCTGCTCTTCGCCCTCATTTTCACAGGTCGCGGGGGTGACAACCGTCCACTCACCCCACGCATGACCGGTCGCGGGGATGGTCTCCTGTGCGACAAGGACTTTACCGCAGACCGAGCATTTAACACCCTCGGTCAA
>CALWIU010000007.1 GCA_944380845.1 uncultured Clostridia bacterium
GTTCCATCTCCACAGCGTAACGGAACATACTTTTGGCGATTTGCAGGGTCTGCGCTTCGCTCATCCGTGCGATAGCCTTTGACAGCTTTTTGCTGATGACCGTATCGTTTTCGCCCAGCAGCTTATCCGCAATCAGGTTATCCACGGCAGAAGAAACAAAATCATTGCGGGAACGGTAGCCGTATTTTTTAACCGCACTGTCCATTCTTTCTACCTCTTCTTTGTCCAAGTACAGACTGATTCTCTGCTTGTTCTCTGAATTCATATTTTCTCCTTTCCCGGCGTTACACCAAACGGTAACGCCGTATTTTATTGCCTGAAATGCCTTTGTTTCGGGCTTTTTTCATTTCAGCAAACCTGTTTTTGATGCCAAAATCTGAAACAGGTGCACCCTGCAACCCCGAATCGCAGCAACGATGCAAATCTCTGAAAAAGCCGTAACCACGCCGTTCTTCGGTCGGCATTGCCGTCCGATGTGAACCGCAGCGGCTCCTTTAGGTGCCGTTGCTTTCTCCTGCTTGCTTTTCGACCCATTAAAAAGCTCCGAATTTGCATTGTAATCTTCTTCCGAGCTTTCCTCTCAAATCGCCCCAAACGGGCGGTTTTCTTTTTTGGCGGGTGTTTCCCCGTTTCTTTGTGTTCTTCGGCACACAGGCGATTTGTGGGCGGAACATGAGGCTGTCTGTGTTGGTACTATTCTTTCTTTTCTGTTGTAATAATATTGTTCTATGGGTATGGTTAATGATAGGAATTTCTGAAGCTGCCTAAGGTAAATTTTTACCCTGTATCAAGCAGGTCGGTCAGGTAATACAGATTGCTTGTCATGGTACCGTCAGCGCGATGGCGGTATACTTTTTTCACCAGTCCTTTGCTCTCTAAAGTCTTGATGGCGCTGTCCACTGTTTTCCGATCCATACAGCATTCTTTCGCGATCGTTTTGCGTGATGGAAAACAGCATTTCTCTTTTCTGTCACTGTGTTTTAAAAGACAGCAGTAAACCACAAAATCCCGCGGTTTTAATCCGAGCGAAAAAATACGGTCGGATACCATAAAGAAATTTTTTGCTTTCACCGTTTTCACCTCCCTTGTTTTTGCTTATCCGGCTCTTTTCAAATTTCTTTTAAAGCAGACAAAACAAAAAAGCCGTTACATACGCAAACGAATACAGCGGAAGGGGTTCCTCTCGCTTGGCATTCGCCTATGTATGTAACGGCTTCAGCAAAACTGAATCGTGGATGCAGACCGGAAACCGGCTGCGAAAAAGCAATAAAAATAAGTCTGTGCTTTGGCGATTATTCAATTGTGCGGATTCAGACAAGATCTAAATCTAAATGGAGTATACCATAAAGAACAAATGTTTGTCAAGATCTATGGATAGTTTATCCTTGTTTCGGGCATACTATTTTGTTTAGCAAGTCGTGATTTCCTGCTTTGTATAGTTATTATTTCTTTTTAAACTGACCCAGCATCTTGTTGGTATTATGCCGCTGAACTGTGCCTACAACCGAAGCAATATTGGCGTCTCTTCTTGCTTTTTGAGGTATTGTATGCTAAAATAAAATTGGTATTGTTATATCCATTTATAAATATTGCAACATAGTCGTATTATGTTGTTTAATAAATTTGAGGCGTAATATATAGATCTCCATTGTTATCGGTGCGTCAGGTGAAATGACTCTCGAAAACTGCTTATGGGGTTCGTAGGTACTGAACGGATACTGGAAAGGAACCGATCCATAACATTCTTTTGACCTTTCCTGATGACAAAGGTCAAAAGAATTAGAAATAAAACAGGAGATACACGACATGAAAGCAAAAGAGTTTTATCAAAAATTAACTACGCAAATATATAGTAATAGTGGTGATAGAGGAAAAGTTTACGCAGAAAAAATTTATAGAGATTCAACTCGCTATACTCAGTACATAAAAGAAATCATTGGTGAAATATTATCAAATATTAAAAAACCTAATAAAGTTGAAATCAATTTTGAATATTATCGTGTTGATGTTTTCGCATGGGAAAAAGCCGATGATACTTTTCTTCCTGAAAAACCGTCAGAACAATTTAAAGAACAATTTTGGAAACCCGTAGCCGCTATTGAACATGAAAACGATTGTAATTCTTGGATGGACGAAGTGATAAAACTCTCTTATTTAAAAGTTCCGTTAAAGGTGGTAATAGGTTATTTACCGGTGAATGAACGATCATCAGATTATAAATATATAAACTATGTTTCTAAGGCTTTATCTTTATTAGGATATGAAGAATTAGAAGATGAAGAATTTTTACTTATAATCGGAAATGCTCAAACAAAAGACATATCGAAATATTTTGGATATAAGCCATATCTTTATAATTCGAAAACGAGGAAATTCGAGTTGCGAACTAATTGGAATTAGTGCGAAAATGCGGTAATGGATTTATAAAGGAGAGTAAATGTATGTACTGTGAAAAATGTGGCGCACAAATAGATGATGATTCTGTATTTTGTCAAAAATGCGGTGAAAAGCAAAGTAATTTAGATCAGAAAAATGTTAATATTTCTGTTGCAAAGAAGAATCGTCTCAAGAAAAAAACTCGTAACTTTGCGATTGGTTTTGTTGCTGTAATAGTAATATTGTCAATATTCTTAGCAATACCCTTAACAGTGCAAAAAATACAAGATAATGCTCGAATTAACGCTGTTGTGGGTCGTTGGAATGAATTCGGTCCTACCAAAAGCAGTTATTATCGTGGATCGATTGAATTTTATAAAGATGGTGAGGGAAGAGATTATTCTTCTTCTGTTAATGCTGATTCATTTACATGGAGTATCGAGGGCGATACAGTGAAGTTATTGTATCTATCTGGCGACACTATGCAGTTTGAGATTTCCGGTGAATTTATGATAGAAAAGTCAAGCAATGATATTATATTCAGGAAAGACACGCATTAAAAAAGCTGGCGTAATAACAATTTTAAAAGAGTTAAATACAGCTTTGATAGGTTATTCAGTCTGTATTTACAGTTCTGTGGGGATTAAAAATTATGTATTGTAAAAAATGTGGTTGTCCAATAAGTGAAGATGCCGTGTTTTGCAAAAAATGCGGCGAAAAACAGCACCAAGGAATTGAATCAGCGGCTGTACATTCACACCAAGGCAAGGATTTTTTAAAAAAGTTCTCCGTTGTTTTCCGCAGGGTTTTCAGAACAACAGCGTCAAAAATCATTGCAGGAGTGTTAGCTGCGGCGATTCTTGTAACAGGAATTGTAGCCATTGTAGATAATCAAAATAAAAACAGATTTGTTTCCGATTCCATTTCAGTGGTAGTTGAACCCACATTGAAATACGACAATGTGAGTAGTTTCAGTGAAGGGTTTGCAGTAGTTGAAAAAGATAAGAAGTACGGTTATGTTGATCAAAACGGTAAGGAAGTTGTGCCTCCGATATATTACTCGGCAGGTAGCTTTAGCGACGGGGTTGCGGTGGCTTATTCTAAAGATGATTGTACTTGGCATATTATCGACAAAACTGGAAATGTAAAAGCCCAACTGAAAGGTTATGATAATGTCGGGTATTCTTTCAGCAATGGGTTTATTCAGGTTGAAAAAGACGATAAATATGGCTTGGCAGACGCTACTGGCAAAGAGGTAATACCGCCCACATATGATAGAATCTATGGTTTCAACGAAGGACTTGCCCGGGTTGAAAAGGACGATAAATATGGTTTTGTGGACAGTACCGGCAAAGAAGTTGTGCCGTTTATATATCGTAGTGCAGGTGATTTCAACGAAGGACTTGCTTATGTGCAAAAAGACGGCCGATATGGTTATATTGATAAAACCGGAAATATAGTCATACCGTTAAATTTTACTTCCGCAATAGATTTTAGTGATGGACTCGCGGTGGTAGGTTACGGAAATAATATTTGGTATATAATCGACAAAACTTGTGACATAAAGAACACAAAGGAACTGCTAACGCAATATACCAATGTGACTGGCTTTAAAGAAGGCTTTGTGGAGGTGTACAAAGATGGTAAACATGGATTTGTCGATCAAACCGGCCGGGAGGTTGTGCCACCTATATACGATTATGTTCAGGATTTCAGCGAAGGCTTTGCACAGGTGAAAAAAGACGGTAAATACGGCTTTGTAGATCAAACCGGCAAGGAAGTAGTACCGCTCATATATGATTCTGTTGATAGCTTCAGCGACGGGCTTGCTCGAGTGGAAAAGGACGGAAAACGGAATTATATAGATAAAACCGGAAAAGAAGTTGTGCCGTCTGAATATGACCTCGGATGGGGAGAATTCAGTGAGGGATTTGCAGATGTAAAAAAAGGTAAAAAGTACGGCTATATTGATAAAAACGGCAATGTGGCTGTACCAATGATATATGATGAAGCAAAAGAGTTTAGCGAAGGGCTTGCGTGGGTGAGACAAGGAAAAAAGTGGGGTATTTTAAAAATTAACGAACCCACTTCAAATGATCCTTCAAGCATTACAACTTCGGATGTTCCCACAACAAGCAGTTCAACAGATACCAGCGCAACTGCAATCAATATTGATGATTACGTTGGCATGTGGCATATCGCCGGTCAAAATTATGATAGTACCTATGTTGCTGCTTATGAAACAGAATTGGGTATTGAAAAATTAAGCAATAATAAATTTTCTTTTTGGCTTATTCGTGAGCATAAGTATGAAATATCTTGCGAAACAACACTTAACGGAAACATGGCTGATTTTACATACGAAAATGGACAATATATAGTAATTGGAACATTAACTTTTAATCAAAATTCAATTACAGTCAGCATTACAAGTTCAGATATGCCATATAATCCGGTCGGGACAATAACATTTGACAGCAGACATGGTGGAATATATGATGATGGACGAGGTGAAGATGAAACAAACGATACTTCATCCGGCTTGACCTGCCCCCGTTGCGGTCGGACATTAACTGACGGGGAAACCTGTGACTGCACTTGGTGTGATATATGTAACGCTTGGATGCTTGGTCACGGGCATGGAGAAGGAGAAGATCCTGTGAATTCAAGCACTTCACAGAGCAGCAATGATTCTACCTTTACACAAAACGGAACTGACTCTGAGGCGAATTTTGTCCCGATTGCGCCGGAAGTATTATCCGTAACACCACATATTAATGCAGATGGCGATGCCTCTATACTTCTTGATGTTGCCATTTCTGATTTATCCCCTGGAGAGCAGAACACTTCACATTATAATGCCGGCGAAAATTTAACAGTCACAGTAAATGGGACAAAGGTTAATCACAAAACAGCTTGGTGGGGTATCGAAAAGTGTCAAATACAAATAGACAATATAAATTTATCCGATACAAAAACATTTACCGTCATTCTCACAAACAAATATGGACTTAGCACTACTCGTACAGTCGAATTTCCATAATTTTTTGCTACAATGGAGAATTAAAATACTTATTAGCTGAATAAGCCATTGTATCACAAACAGAACATCTTTCATCTGACCATTTCAAATTATTCTGCATATTTTCAGTTTCTGTCGTTTGGGAATACAAATGTAAACCACAAAAAATCTGAATCCAGATAAAAATTCGTTAAATAACAAATCGTCCT
>CALWIU010000008.1 GCA_944380845.1 uncultured Clostridia bacterium
CCCATTCGCCGTAGCTGTGCGGCAAAAGAGGCAGAATTTGCTCATTCATGGTTTCGTCACAGCGCAGGCAGACATCATATTCGACACCTGCAACGGTGCAGGTGGATGGAATTACAACATGCTCAAGGTCATGACCCAGCGCGGGAATTTCTTCCTGCGCCGTCAAAATCTCACCGCAGACCGCGCATTTCACGCCTTCGGTCAATCCAGCTTCGGTGCAAGTCGCTGCCTTGCCGGGAAGCACTTCCTCGGTATGACCCAGTGCCGGAATCTCTTCCTGCGCAGTCAGAATCTCGCCGCAGACTGCGCATTTCACGCCTTCGGTCAATCCGGCTTCGGTGCAGGTCGCTGCCTTGCCGGGAAGAACTTCCTCGGTATGACCCAGTGCATTTGTAAACGCCGTTTCAGTGTAACCGCACACTTCGCATTCACGAACACACATTCCTGAAGCGCTACAGGATGCTTCCGATATATTCTGCCATTCGCCAAAGCTGTGTTCAACACAACTATTGTCATGAGTCAGAGGAATAACTTCCATTACTTCCCCGCAGATTTCGCAGCATTTCACCGCGAATCCGTCACTCTCCTCAGACAGAGGAACCACGACTTCCTGCGAACCGGCAACGCAGTCATGTTTTTCAACAACATCAACCTCATAAGTATACCGGTTACCATAGCTGTCTTCAACATATAAGGTGTAATCCTCTGACTCCGCAGCCTGTACAGAAATCATACTGTCTCCCGTAAAGGTCAGCATACCATTTTTAATCTCTGCCGACTCATTATCACAGGACAGAGCGATTGAATCGGCATTATCAGTTTCAGCGCTTGCGTCTCCTGACACTGCGTCAGTTACTTCCACCCATGCTTTAAAGGTGACTTTTCCTGTTGCGTCTTTCGCTTTAAACCGTGCAATTTCATCTTCCGTTGCCTGAATATACTGAATGGTTTCTTCCCGGTTAAAGGGATCATCCAGCGTCGGGATTAACTGCATATAACCAGGCACCGCTTCTTCATAAATTTCAGACATCGCCATTTTGGCCAAAGACCACACATATTGGCTGACACTGGAAACGCCGAAATACTGTGGTGCCGCTTCCGACACCGAATACGACCAGGGGATGCTTGTTGTATTGGCGGGATCTTCCGTCATCACAACACTGGTAAGCGCATACCGGATGGGAATGGCAGATATCGCTGTTCTAAGTGAATCAAAAATATCAAACTTCCTTGATTTCTCACTACCGCTTATAATGGCAGTTTCAAGAGCGCCTATATGATCCAGCAGATCCTGAATATCTTTGGCAGAATGCTTTTTGAGCCAGTCACCGGGATCAGTTGTAATGGCGTTTAGCGTTGCCATTAATCCTGAACTTGCAAGACCCGCCGCGGCATCCATGGCTTTATTACCCGTTGTGCAATATGAACCCGCGAAACCCGCAATTTTACTGTATAGCTCTTTGAAAAGTTCTGCTTTTTTGGTGCCGCTCTCGACCACAGAAGAATAATCAAATTTTGCAAGCGCGCTTGCACAACCGCTGACGCAGCTCACCATGCCACCCAATATATCGATGCCAGCTTGAATTGCCTGAATTGAGGCTAACAGCTGCTCTGCGCCGTCAACCAAATGAATCAGATTTTCCAGCTGCTGCTGAATTTTTTCTGATTCAAAAAAGATATTGACAGATGCTTCAATAATAATTTTATCTCCCGGGCGGAATTCTTTTACGCCCACATTTTTCCATTCAGATCTTTCAATCCTCTTTTTCGATGTCCCATCAGAATAATAAATTTCCATTCCCTGCTCAATCTGAACCAAATGGTTCACATGATACAGGGTAATATCCGAAACATTTTCAAGCGTAATTGTAATCGGATAGTCTTCTGCATAATAGGCTGCATTGGGGAACTCAAAGTCTAAATGCATCGCATTGCCAGCCCAAACCTGCAGCTCATTTTCAGAAACAAACAAATCGTTAATCGGCTCCTCAAAAGGCATGACCATACCCTGCAACCTTGCCTGCAGGCTGTAACTGCCTGCCTTGTCACCCCGCACATACCAATGCACAGATTTGCTTTCGCCCTGACCGATATGCGCAATGTTCTGTGACGCTGTCTGCGGCTCTCCGACCATATCCGCCAACGATAACCCATCAGCCAAATCCAGAGTTGCCGTAAGGTCTTCCAATGTATCGGTTTGTGAGTTGTTAATCACAAGCATCTCAACATCAAACATTTCTTTTAGCCAGTTTACCTCGCCTCTGACAATCAGATAAAAATGTTCGTTTACCGGATACACCGTCACAACATCGTCCTTGACTTTGACAGGTATGCCTGTGTTTGTTATAGGCTCAGCAGGTTCCGGTCCTTCTCCGATATAAACCCAGCGACCGTATACCTTAGTGGAGTAATCCTCAATATGCACAGATGTAATTTTTTCGGTCAGATCTGCGTCTTTATACCAACCGTCAAAGACATAATCTTCATCCGTGCGCGAAGGGCGATATGTCAAAGCAGCATTTTGCCCTTTCTGTACGGTTACGGTTTTACACCATGGGTGTGTATATCCTCCGTTGACAATATGATAATGCAAGGTATATTGCGGCTCACCGGACCCTGACCCTGTCTCATTTCCGCTGTCCGATGAATAACCGCCGATAAAAACACCATCTGCATTGAAATAAGCAATAATACTTGAAACATCAATTTCCGGCTCAAATGAAAGTTTTAGCTCATATTTATATACATGCTGGTTTCCGGGAGCGGAAATGTCAATTCCGGCGTCTATGATTTCTTCTTCTGTCATAAGCTCCGATGTGAGCTCTGCGTCGTAAACAGGAAGACTGCTCAATCCAATTTCCGGAATTTCATTGATACCGGGTTTGACGGTAATCTTCAAATTTCTTGTCAGGCAGCCATCGGCATAGGCCGAAACAACCTGCTTGCCAACCGGCAGAACCACACTGACCTTACCCTGGGCATCTGTTTTGAAGGTATTTTCGCCATCTTTTTCCGTTGAAACAAAGATTTGCGCATTGCTGATCGGCTCCAGTGTCTGGGCTTGCACCACTGTGAACTCGGCAAGGCCATAGTTTTCATTGGTATCAATATCAATGCTTATACGATCCAACACTTGGGTTTCTTTTGTTTCACAAACGGAGCAAGTGCGCTCCCTTTCGCCCTCAGAAAGCACGGTTGCCTGCCGCACAACACCCCATTCCCCAAAGCGATGCCCGGGGGCTTCTATGCTGCGGAATTCTTCATGTCCGCATATCAGACAGGTGCGTTTTTCTCTGCCCTGTTTGGTGCAGGTCGGAAGTATATCCACAAACCAATCGGTATAATTATGACCTGTTGCCGGCAAAACGGTAATATCTCCCTTTGCGTCACAGCGGGAGCAATGGTGAGACTGCGAACCGGCTTCCGTACAGGTCGCTTCGCGGTCGACTGTCCATTCAGCGGAGAAATCATGCCCCAACGCCGGAATTTCCTGGTTTTCTTCCGCTCCGCAAACCGTGCAGGTATGTTTTTGCGAACCCGCCTCGGTGCAGTTCGGCTCTTTCGTTACCACCCATTCGCCGTAGCTGTGCGGCAAAAGGGGCAGAATGTGCTCATTCATGGTTTCGTCACAGCGCAGGCAGACATCATATTCAATGCCCGCAACGGTGCAGCTGGACGGAATCACAACATGCTCAAGGTCATGCCCCAGCGCCGGAATCTCTTTCTGCGCGGTCAAAATCTCTCCGCAGACAGAACATTTTATGCCTTCGGTCAATCCGGTTTCGGTGCAAGTCGCTGCCTTGCCGGGAAGTACTTCCTCGGTGTGTCCATGAGCCGGGATTGCGGTAACATCCGCTTTCGCATCACAGCGGGAGCAATGATGGGACTGTGAACCGTCTTCTGTGCAGGTTGCTGCACTGTCGATTGTCCACTCAGATTCCCAATCATGTCCCAGTGCAGCAACAGCACGAGTTTCTTCCGTCCGACAAATCGAACAGATTCGCCGATCCTGACCTGCCGCGGTGCAAGTCGGATCCTGAACACGCGTCCACGCAGTGAAAGAATGCCCATGAGCAGGAATTGAGGTAACATCTGCTTTCGCATCACAGCGGGAGCAATGGTGAGACTGCGAACCGGCTTCCGTACAGGTCGCTTCGCGGTCGACTGTCCATTCATCGGAGAAATCGTGACCCAGCGCGGGAATCGCCTGGGTTTCCTCCGTCCCGCAAGCCGTGCAGGTATGTTTTTGCGAACCCGCATCGGTGCAGTTCGGCTCTTTCGTTACCACCCATTCGCCGTAGCTGTGCGGCAAAAGAGGCAGAATGCGCTCATTCATGATTTCGTCACAGCGCAGGCAGACATCATATTCGACACCTGCAACGGTGCAGGTGGACGGAATCATAACATGCTCAAGGTCATGCCCCAGCGCGGGAATCTCTTCCTGCGCGGTTAAAATCTCTCCGCAGACAGAACATTTTATGCCTTCGGTCAATCCGGTTTCGGTGCAAGTCGCTGCCTTTCCGGGAAGCACTTCCTCGGTATGCCCATCCGCACAAGAATCCTCTGAACCATTCCGGAAAATCAATTCCGCATTCAGCAAATCTTCGTTGCCGGAACTTATTATATCAATTTGATTCCATTGCTCCTGCGTGCCGGTATAATAAACCGTGGTCAAGCTGTCGCAGTAATAAAATGCAGCCTCGCCAATACTTTTCACACTGTCGCCAATCTCCACCGTGGTCAGGCTGTCGCAGTAAGCAAATGCAAAATCGCCAATACTTTCCACACTATCGGGAATCGTCACCGTGGTCAGGCTGTCGCAGTAACAAAATGCCTCATCGCCAATACTTTCCACACTGTCGCCAATCTCCACTGTGGTCAGACTGTTGCAGGAATAAAATGCAGCTTCGCCAATACTTTTCACACTGTCGCCGATCTCCACCGTGGTCAGGCTTTCGCATCCATAAAATGCCTCATAGCCAATACTGGTCACACTGTCGCCAATCTCTACCGTGATCAGGCTATCGCAGTTATAAAACGCCTGATAACCAATACTTTCCACATTGTCGGGAATCGTCACCGTGGTCAGGCTGTCGCAGGAAGCAAATGCATACTCGCCAATACTGATTACACTGTCGGGAATTACATAGCTTGTGCGCGCATGGCCAATAGGATATTGAATCAATGTAGTTTTGCTCTTATCGAACAACACCCCGGAAGCATCGGAGGAATAATTCGGATTGTTTTCATCCACCTGAATGGATTTCAGGCTGTCACAGTTAGAAAATGCGCAGCTGCCAATACTGGTCACACTGTCGGGAATCGTATAACTTGTGCGCGCATTGCCGATAGGATATTGAATCAATGTGGTTTTGTTCTTATCAAACAATACACCGGACAAATCGGAGGAATA
This sequence comes from uncultured Clostridia bacterium, assembly GCA_944380845.1. Lineage (GTDB taxonomy): Bacteria > Bacillota > Clostridia > Oscillospirales > Acutalibacteraceae > RGIG2774. Next base: position 5,414 of record CALWIU010000008.1, read on the forward strand.
ATTCGGATTGTTTTCATCCACTTGAATGGATTTCAGGCTTGTGCAGTTATCAAATGCATTTCTACCAATACTTTCCACACTGTCGCCAATCTCCACCGTGGTCAGACTGTCGCAGTAACGAAATGCCCCTTCGCCAATACTTTCCACGCTGTCGCCAATCTCCACCGTGGTCAGACTGTTGCAGGAATAAAATGCATCATCGCCAATACTTCCAACCGGATAGCCGTCCAGCGTATCGGGAATCACAAGCACCGAATCTGCACCCCTATAGTCAGTGATCTGCACTGTGCCATCGGATAATACCCGATAGCGATAATCCTCCGATTCGCGATGATGACAAACAGCACAAACTCCATCCACATATTGATGCCCGAGAGGAGGAAGAATCCGCGAGTCCACTTGCTGCCCACAAACCAGGCAGTACCGCACCTCATAGCCAGAGGTGGTGCAGGTTGCTTGAGATTCGACCTCCCACTCCCCATATTCATGCTCCAGGCAAACGCCGGTTTGCTCCAGCATAAAGAGAGTAAAACCGCATGCCGTCGGAATCATATGGGATTTTTCCGCATTGATTGCACGCAGGATATTTGCAGCAATAGCGGCAAGGCTGTCGTTTTGAAGCAAATGATCAATGCTGATCAGCATATCATCGGGAATGGCACCCGGGAAAACCGAATCTAATGCATGCTGCGCAATACCCAGCGCAGCATCAAGCATGGTTTGGGAATAAAATGAATTGTTTTGTTTTGGATTCAATTCAAAGATGGAAAGGAATCCGGCAATATCCAAATTTAAAAGATCTGTCAGAACATGCTCCTCAATCAAAACGCCTAAATCGAAATCCAGCGTTTCAAAGCCATAGCTTTTTTCGCAATGATTAAAGATCTGCCCCATTGGCACCAGCTCATTTAAAATACGGCTGAGCTTGTACCAAGGCCCATTGCCATCGGTTACGCCTCTCTCACAATCCAGTTCATCATAAATGGAGAAAAATCCGCCGCAAAGCTGTAACGCCCAATCAACCACATCGTCAAAAAAGTCAATATATGTCCATCCCGCAGCCTTTCGCTGGGCAACGGTATCAGGGTCAAGGCCGATATCCACAACAAGATCCAGATAATAGACTCCCAGATCAACCGCAATGGTCAGCATGATATCCAGCCATTCCCGCTCGGTATATTCAGCAGGAATCTGCTGGTCAATATCGGAAAAGATAACAGAATCATAGGTATAAGGAAAAACATCAGGGAAGCAATGCGCCAATGTATTCAGCACATAGGCGCCATATTGCTCCAGACTTTCTGCCTTGCCGGGCAAAGGCAGCAGCCCTATTTCCTCATTATCATTATCAATTTCTTCCCACATTCTTTCCAGCGCAGCTACTGCAAGTTGCTCAAATGTCAACTGCGCAACACTTTCTTCTAAAAAAGCAGGATCGGAAAAATACGCAAGATCACCAACATCACTAAAAAATGCGGCAAGTTTGGGGAATAGAAAATGAGCCAACGAATCAAGGTTAGCCGTAAAGCAATCCGCAGTGCTGCCATCCTGCCAGTCAATCGCAGCAGACACTGCATCCGTAAAAATAAGATCAATGATATTTTTTACGATATGGTTTATTTGCTCTATGTATCCGCCATAGGTTTTATAATCTTTGGCGAAATCTACCATCTCAGGATTGTAGACAAAATCGAGAGAAAAAAGATTGATAAAATCATTGCTTTCCGTATTGCGAACAGATGCCAGCTGATACGGGGGAACTTCGCCTTTTACCTCCAAAAGCTCTGGACACTTCGGCAAAACATCCTGCAAAGGCAGCAATTGTATGCCAGTCCATGCCCCTTCGCCTTTTTCCATTATGTAATAATAACCATCATACTGCACCAGCTTTGCAGACTCGTCATTGCCGTCAAAGACATCTTCCAATGATAATGATTCAACTGGAGAATTGTAATAAAACATTCCATATAGATATGATGAAAGATCTGAAAAAACCGTTCCCTGATCTACAATCGTCTGTGCATCCAGTCCAAGGCTTTCCAACTCCTGGGCTGCAAAATAGACCTCATCAGCGCCCAATTCGTTACCTATCGCTGTGCCGCCCTCTACAAAGTACTGCTCATAAAAAACATCCCGATCCGCGTCATAATAATACGCCATTCCATCAGAAGCAGCCCAAAGCGTGTTGCCATATTCCGGCTGATACTCCTGCCGAAGCAAAGCGATTTGTTCATCTTCTCTGACCGGAACCGAAAGAGTGACAGCATAGCTTGTATAATATCCGTCTTCTGTTTGATAAGATGGACACAGTTTGTATAATGCGTCTTGCCCAAAAAAGTCGGTACTAACAAAATAGATCGACTCATCACAAAAATAATATGTTTCCGAATCCGGCGATTCGGCAGGAGCGAAACCATAGTCGGACAGATCAAAATATTGAATGAGATTTTGATCTTGCCACACCCGTTGCTCTTCGCTATCGGGAATTGCAAATTGGAACACAAACTCATCAAAATAATCAACCTCAGTGATTAGTCGATAAAAGTTTGACCCAACCAAAAAATACTGTTTTCCTTCAAAAAGAAAAATAAATTGGGATAAATTCGCCTCATGTGCACGCTGTAATTCCGCAATTTTTTCCGCGTCATTGACCGGAACTGCCGCATAGGTCCCCAATACTTCTGCATCCGGCAACACCAGTTGTTCAAAATTCAGCGTCAATGATGACTCATTGCTATTGTAATGCGTCAGATAGATGGTGCCGTCTTCAGCTGTCCACATGACATCATCGCCATATTGATACTGCGAATAAAAATACCGTTCAACTTCTTCCAGTTGCTCCGGATCTTCTATCGGCTGTAATTCTGCGCCGGGATAGCGAAAAGTCAAAAGACCGCTACGCAGCATGTAAACGGCTTCATAGGCTGTATTCTCTATAAAATATCCAAACAGATTTGAAATAACGGAATACCCGAAATCATAGACAGATACTTCAGTAAAATCAAAATCAGAGGCGCTTATCGGATATTTTTTACTGGTTAAACCATCACCGAAAAAAGAAAGCATTGCTTCCTGAAACAGTGGCAAAAGAATCTCATCGATAGGCTGCAAATTTTGTTCATCATAGGGAAAAGCAGAATAAATCAGAGAATATAAATCCAGCGTGCCCATGAGATCAGAAAAAATCGAACCGGTTTGCGGGTTCTTCAGCAAAATGCCATAATCAAATTCTGCATTAACAACCTTTGCCAAAAGGTCTGCATTATCCGCCAAAAACTGAAGGAATTGATTGACAAAACGGATGTTTCCGTCCTCCCGGCGCAAACCAACCAGTGCGGACGGATCAAAATCCACAAAATCGCCACCAAGCTCATCCTTGTGCTCCGTCAATGCCGTCGCAGCACTTTCAACAATGCTGTTAAGCGAATCAAACCGAAAAATGATATCATCGCTTATTGCAAACGAAGAAGGCTGGATAGTGACAAAAATCTCATCCAGAGCGTCTAACAATCGCTTGATGTTTTCTTCATTTTTTTCGTCCGCCGATAATTCGGCAATGCCATCCTCCGGCAATATGCGTTGCTCAGCAAGAGATGCAAAAGCCGTCATAGGAAGGCTGCTGAACACCAAAATGACCGTCAACATCATAGCTATGCAGGTTCTTAGTTTTTTCATCTGAATACCTCCATATCGTCGCAGGAAAAAATGTTTGTAGTTATGTTTATATTTATAAACAAAATATTATCATATATAAAAACTAATGTCAACATGTTATACATAATCTATAAACATTTTATAAAAAACAAATACCAACCCCTGCAATACAAGCCATGCTTCTGTATTCAATTACAATATAATAAATATTCAGGCAGCACTAAAATTGTAAGACCTTTTGTTACCATCAACATCCTGTGTTTTCTTGCATAGTCTCTCGAATACAAACAGCTTGTTTATTTCAACGATATTCCTTCTCTTTGTTTTGATTCTAACGAATGATATAAGGAACCTTTATAAGGAAAAATCTTTTTTACATGATACATTTATAATGCAGAGTCCATCAATACGAAACAACAAAAAGAACAGTTCCGGGGTAAACCGCAGATTTACCCCGGAACTGTTCTTCGCTTGCAATACTTCCATAGTCACAAAAAATCGCTTGCAAATATGTTAATTCCCCAAAATTTTTCATTATGTATTTCATCTGATATGCACAAAAAGGACTTGCTTATACTGAAAGACGACAATTTCACCAATGAAATCAGCAAGAACTACTATCACCGGATTCTGCCGCCAGCACCGTTACCGGGAAAGAAGTCAGGATCAGCACCACCGATAAGATCACAGCGGCGATCCGTTTTCCTGTTTTCATGCCAACAACCCCTTTTGCTCTTTTTTTCAATCATACCATGTTATATTCCATTATGCAACACATAAACCAATTTATTTTCAAAACACAATTTCACAACAAAACAAGAAGCGCCCCGGCGAGACCGAGGCGCTTCCGTTTTTACATACTAAAAATGTTTTTATTAAAATTGATCCAATCCAACCGCAACACGCAGGATCTTTCGTGCGTCCGAGGAACGGACATTGCCGTCCCGGTTCACATCCGCCGCCGCTTTTTGTTCTTCGGTCAGATCTTCCAGCCCGACTGCTGCCCGCAGCGCCAGCCGTGCATCAGACGAATTCACCTTTCCGTCGCCGTTCACATCACCGAAAGGGATTTGCGGCTCGGTATCGATCGGCCGATCCTCTCTTGTGGTCAAATGGGTGCCGTCCTGCGGCGGAACAACCGTCGTCTCGGTCAGATTGGTGTCGCTTTTGGACGGTGCGGCACCAGTCTGCTGCGGATCGCCGGCACTCCCCATCGGATCGTCTCCCGGCTCGGTTGACGCGGCGTCACTCGGTTTTGGATCCGCATCCGTCGCCGGCAGCGGCTCGGTCGAAGGCGTGGTCAAATGCTCTTCCGGCGGCCTGGTACCCGGTTCGGTCAGGTGCTCTTCCGGGAGGCTGTCGGTAAAAATCAGCTCCGCATCCCCCAAAGCATCGTTGCCGAACAGAATGATCATTTCCTTCCACTGCTCCGGCGTGCCAACGAAGGAAACCTTTTTCAAGCCGTCAAGCTGATCGAAGGCATACGCATCGATCCCTTTGACGCTGCTGGTCAGCACAAGCAGCCGCAGGGTTCGGCAAGAGCGGAACGCCCCATAACCGATTTCGGTCACAGTAGAAGGAACGGTATATTTCCATTGCTCGCTGTTTTCGGGAAATTGCAGCAGCGCAGTTTTTTCTTTATTAAACAAAACACCGTAGGAATCCGAAGAATACGCAGGATTCTGCCCGTCTACCCGAATGCGTTCGAGTCTCTGACAGGCAGAAAAAGCGTCGTCACCGATGGAAAGAACGCTTTTCCCGATTTCGACCGAACGAAGGTTTTTGCACCCCGCAAAGGCTGAATCCCCGACCTCGGTCACGCTGTCAGAAAGAACCAGCGACAGCAGGTCGGTGCAATCGGCAAACGCCCGGTCCGCCACGGAAAGGATGCTGTCAGGGATGGTCACCGATTTCAGGCTGTCACAGCCGCCGAAAGCAAAAGACCCGATTTCCTCTGTGCCGAACGGGATGACATATTCCGTTCGGGCGCTGCCGATGGGATATTGCAGAAGCGTTGTTTTGTCTTTATTGAACAGAACGCCGTATTCATCGGAAAAATAAAAAGGGTTCCGGCTGTCCACACGGAATTCTTCCAGCCGGGAACAGGCAAAGAACGCGCCTTCTCCGATAAAAGTCACGCCGGCGGGAATGTCAACAGAACGAAGGTCGGTGCAGGAACGGAAAGCGGACATACCGATGGTCAAAAGTCTGTCGGGAAGATCGACGGATTCCAGACTGCCGCATTCCTCAAAAGCCGAAAAGCCAATAGCGGTCACGCCGGAGGGAAGCGCCGCCTCGCGCAAACGGCCGCAGTTATAAAAAGCGAACGAGCCGATTCCGGTCAGGGATTCGGGAAACGCGACCGCCGTCAGATTTGCGCAGGATGCGAATGCCGAATCCGCAATAGCGGTCACGCGGTCGGGAATCACGACCGATCGCAGGCTGTCCAGATACGAAAATGCCCCCATGCCGATTTCTGATACAGGATAGCCATCCAGCGTTTCCGGAAGGATCAATTCCGATGCCGAACCGAAATACGCAGTAATCCGAGCGGTTCGATCGCTTTTTACCGTATAGCGATAATCCCCGGCCACTGCCTGAACCGTCACCGGCAGCGATGTCAGTACCAGCAGCACCGAACAAAGAACCGCTATAAGCTTTCTCCCTGTTTTCATGCGGGCATTCCCTCCTGTCTGTCCTTTACTATAGCACAATTTTTTCCCTTTTTCAATGCGCTTAGACAAGATTCGCCACGAAAAAACCGGAACAGGGAAACCCTGTTCCGGTCTGGTCGGAGTGAAGGGATTCGAACCCCCGACATCCTGCTCCCAAAGCAGGCGCGCTACCAACTGCGCTACACCCCGATATGATACTGTATGAAACGAAAGGCTGTTTTTATCTGCTTGTGTCCTGCGACTGCTTTGCTCGCCCTCTCGCAAAATAGTCGTCTTGCTCGCCGCTTCCCGCGGCTTCGTAATACTCCTTTTTGCTTCGCCTTTTCGAGCTCCCTGTTTCCGCCCCCGGCGGCGGTCGCTCTCAAAGCCCAAAGCAGGCGCGCTACCAACTGCGCTACACCCCGATATGATACTGTATGAAACGAAAAGCTGTTTCTATCTGCTTGTGTCCTGCGGCTGCTTTGCTCGCCCTCTCGCAAAATAGTCGTCTTGCTCGCCGCTTTCCGCGGCTTCGTAATACTCCTTTTTGCTTCGCCTTTGCGAGCTCCCTGTTTCCGCCCCCGGCGGCGGTCTGCCAGCGTAGTACTGTCCCTTATTATAATACACGAACCGGCGCTTGTCAATCCTGCAATTCCTGCCGCAGCAAAGCCAAAAGCGCCTGCGGCGTATTCTCCGGAAGCGAAAGTTTCTCATCCGGTTCGCGCATTTTTTCCAAAGAATGGGCGTCGGAATCCGACAAAAGCCGCATCGTACGCAAAATCGGATGCCGCCGGGAAAGCGGCTCTCGCTGTGTTTTTTCATAAACCTCGGCAGCGGTGAAACCAAAACTGGGGTCGATCGCGCCCAGATTCGACAAAACGCTGTAAGAATCGCGATCGATATGCGCCGGAAAACAGAACCCGCCGCCTTCGCGAACCGCAGCCGCCGCCTGTCCCAGCGTAAGGGAAGAAGCCGTCAGCAACAGGATTTCCTCTTCGCCGCTGATCTCGTCGGATTCATTGCGGTATAGCTGCCTGCCGAAAATGTCCGGCCGGTTGCGCACTGGCGGCAGCGTGGTTCTGACAAAATCGGAAAAAGCCTCGGCGCGTTCGATATCCGGGAACAGGCAGACCATATGTACTTCCTCGGCGGTGCAAAGCTCCATACCGGGCACAACGGTGATTTGCGCCTGTTCCCCCGCCAGCATGGCGGCGCGGCAGTTGCCTGCCGTATTGTGGTCGGTCAGGGCGATCAGATCAAAGCCCAGCAGTTTCGCCATATTGACCAGATTATACGGGGTCATCTCGTCGTCCCCGCAGGGCGACAAACAGGAATGGATATGCAAATCATAAAAAAGGTCCATTTCCGTCCCCCACTTTTACGCGCCGTTATTTCAGCAGCTCATACAGCTTTACGGCGGTCCGGTATGTGTTGTCCGCCGTGGTCAAAATCGTAACATCGTTGCTTTGGGCGCGGTTTTTCGCATCCTCATCCAAAGCGGCGTTTTCCGTCAGGATGATGCAGGAGACATCCGTCAGGACGGCAACGCCCACCGAATTGACATTGCCCATCACCGTCAGCCAGGCGTTTCCGGCTTCGGCACGGGACATGACCCAGCTCAAAAGATCCCCGCAGTAACAGCCCGTCACCTCGGCGGAAAGATCCCCTTCGGTCAGAACCGTCAGGTTTAGCCGGTCGATCAGCTCGCGAACGCACATTCAGTTTTCCTCCCCGAACAGCGGATGAATAAACAGGCCGCTCAGCAGCTTCGGTTCAAACCAGGTGGATTTCGGCGGCATAACCAGCCCCGCATCAGCGATTGCCATCAGGTCATCCAGCCCGGTCGGGAACATGGAAAACGCCAGCTTCATATCGCTTGTCGCCCGTTTTTCCAATTCCTGAAGACCCCGGATCCCGCCGACAAAATCAATGCGCTTATCGGTACGCGGATCGGTGATCCCGAAGATCGGCGCGATCACCTCATTTTGCAGGATCGAAACATCCAGCCGGGCGACCGGATCGGTTTCGTCAATGATTTCCTTTTCTGCTTCCAGCCGGTACCACATTCCGTCAGTGAACATCCCAAAAGTATGCTTTTTTCCCGGGCGGTATGCCTGTTTGCCCACCGGCGTCACCACGAATTTTTTCTCCAGCAGCGACAGCAGTTCGGGCACGGTGTGGCCGTTTAAATCCTTCAGCACGCGGTTATAATCCATGATCGCCAGTTCGTCGCTTTTAAACAGCACCGCCAAAAAGAAATTGAATGCTTCCTTCCCGGTGTACTCTTTTTTCTCCTCGCGGCGCTTCTGCGCAACTTTTACGGCGCTTGCCGCGCGATGGTGCCCATCTGCGATATACAGCGCGGGAATGGCGTCAAAGGCTTTCCGCAGCGCTTCGATATCGGCTTTGTCCCCAATCACCCAAACGGTGTTGCGCACCCCTTCGGGGGTCGTGAAATCATATTCCGGCTCGTTCTTCACATATTTTTCCAAAATGCTGTCTACCGCGCCGCTTCCCCGGTAGGTCAAAAAGATCGGTCCGGTATTCGCGTCGCAGGTGTCCACATGGCGGATGCGGTCCGCTTCCTTGTCCGCGCGGGTGTGCTCATGCTTTTTGATGACATCGTTCAGGTAATCATCCACCGATACACAGGCGACCAGCCCGGTCTGCGCCCGGCCGTCCATGATCTGCCGGTAAATATAAAACTTCGGTTCGCTTTCTGTCAGGCAGGCGTCTTTTTCCAGCTTCATCAGATTTTCCCGCGCCTTCTCATAAACCGCATCGCTGTACAGATCGGTTCCGACCGGCAAATCGATTTCCGCCTTATCCACATGCAAAAAGGACAGATCGTTCCCTTTCACCGCTTCGCGGGCTTCCTCGCTGTTCATTACATCATACGGAAGCGCCGCGACCCGGGCGGCAAATTCTTTTTTCGGTCGGACAGCGCAAAAAGGTCTTACAACAGCCATATTTTTCATCCTTTCACGGGCGCCGTCAGGAACGGGACGCCCCGGCAAAATAAATCAGGGTTTCACTGTTTCCGCGGACGATGCCGCTGATGTCGTTTTGACAGATAAAATAGGAATTTTCCACATAAACCGGCTCATACACGGCGTTCTGAATCAGATGATCGAGCGCGGCGTTGACGGCGTCGGCCATCGCCTTTTCATCGGCGGCGGCGCTGACTTTTTCAAATAACGCGTCATATTCCGCCGAAGCATAGCGCGTCACATTCTCTTTGGAAGAAGAGGTAAAACCGGCAAGGAAATCGACCACCGAACTGCTTTTTGCCCGCAGCGGATAAAAAGCGGCTTCAAAGTCTCCTTCCTCGACGCGCTTCATCAAATCGGTGCGAGTGACAGCCTCCACACGAACCACCAGCGAAACGCCCAGCACCCGCTGCCACTGCTGCATCTGGTTTTTCAGCGCGGCTTCGTATTCCGGCTCGCAAAGGATCGTGATTTCGGCGCTCTCCGCGTCCAGCGCCAGAAGCGCCGCGCCCAACGACGCGCGCGCGTCATTTTCGCTGAAAGACGGCAGCGTATTTTTACTCACACCGTCCGGCAGCTGGATGTTTTCGGGCAAAAAATGCTGTGCCGGCGTTTTGCCGTCCGTTTCAAAAAACGAAGCGTTCCAGCTTGCCAGCAAGGCGGTACGCAGGGATTTGACAGCGGGAACCTCATTCTGGCACTGGAAAATCAGGCTGTACAGCATATTCTCGATCGGCTCTGCGGTCAGTTCCTTTTCCACCGTTGAGACATCAAAAACCGCGTTGCCGGTGATCCCCGCGCTGTAAACGCCCGTCGCGAGCTTCCGGTTCATTTCCCCGATATCGTCGTTCAGATACAGCCATACCGTATCGGGTTTGGCGGGCGTCGGCCCGGTATACACATCGCTTTTGGTCATGCGGAACGATTCATCGGTGTTCCAGCGGCTGAAATAAAACGGTCCGTTGGTCAGCATATATCTGGTCATCAGCCCGTAGCGCCCACCGCAGGCGGTAAAAAACGCCTCGTTGCAGGGCATGGCGCACGGTTCGGCCAATTTCTGTAAAAACAGCGGGTCATCATGCGCCAGCGTAATGGTCAGAACATAATCCGATTCCGCCGTGACGCCGATACGCTCCGGCTGCACCGTACCCGCCATCGCCTCGGAAAAATTTCGGATACAGCGGAACAAATAGGCGTCCGGCGCATTGGTAGCCGGGTCGCAGAGCCGGCGGAAGGCAAAAACAAAATCATGGGCTGTCACCGCAGGCGCAAAGGCTTGCGGCAGCTTGCCGCTCATCCCTTCTTCGGCGGTGGACGACAGCTTCCAGACGGCGTCACTGCGCAAAGTAAAGCGGTAGGTCAGGCCGTTCTTTTCATATTTTTCGGCGGCGGCAGGCTGTATGCTGCCGTCCTGCGCGATGCGCACCAGCCCTTCAAAGCAGTTGACGGCGATCAGCTTGGCGGTAGAGGAAGTCGCATACTGCGGATCCAGCGTCCGTACATTTTCATAAACCGGCCACGCCAGATTCAGCCCGTTGTCGGAACAGCCGGAAAAAAGAGACAAGATCAAAAGTATCGCCAGCAAAAGCGCGCCGATCCGTTTTTTCATGCTGATTGCCTCCCGGGTTTTACTATCTTGTAGTATTATACCAAACTGTTTGGCGCTTTTCCACTGAAAAATGCCATTTTTCTTTCGATTTTTTTCGACAGCCGGAAAAACAATTGCAAAACGCGCGAAACTGCTGTATGATAGTAGAAAAAAGAAGGGGAAACAAAAGATGGAATATGTGATTGCCGCCGGGGTTGCGGTCGTTATCGTCCTTGCGGTTCTGCTTCTGGCGGCGGTAAAAAAGGCGCAGCCTCAGCAGGATACCCGCTCAAACGAAGAGATGATCCGCCTGCGGCAGGAAATCGAGCGCGTCGCTCCCGCCATTGCGGAGGAATTCGCCCGGTCGCGCCGGGACGAACAGAACCGCGACGCTTCCTTGCGCGCCGAAATGAGCGCAGATCGGGAAAAAATCACCGCCCGGCTGGACAAATCGGAAAAAGCAGGGCTGGAACGGGAACTGCAGCTGAATCGGCTTTTGAGCAACTCGCTGACGCAGCTGCGCGACCGCAACGAACAGCACGCCGAAAAACAAACGCGGGTGCTGGAAGAAAGTCTGGAGAAACTGCGCGAAGGAAATGAAAAAAAGCTCGAGCAAATGCGCGCCACCGTCAGCGAAAAGCTGGATGAGACGCTGGGCAAACGGCTGGATTCCTCCTTTGAAACGGTGTCGAAACAGCTGGAAAATGTATACCGCTCCCTGGGCGAAATGAAAGAGCTTTCCGCCGGCGTGACCGACAATGTTTCCGCCTTGAACCGGGTGCTGACCAATGTCAAGGCGCGGGGCACCTGGGCGGAGGTGCAGCTCAAAGGGATCCTTGACCAGATCATTCCCGGGCAGTATGTGGAAAATTACAGCCCGAAAGGCACCGGAAGCGTGGAATTCGCCGTCATCATTCCCTCCGCCGACGGAAAAAAGACCTATCTTCCGCTGGATTCCAAATTCCCGATGGAAGATTATATCCGCGTGACGGAAGCGGCGGAAAAGGCGGACGCCGCCATGCTCAAAGAAGCGCGCAAAGCGCTGCAAAACCGCGTCACGGAGGAAGCAAAGGACATTTCCTCCAAATACATCAGCGTTCCCGCCACCACCCCCTTTGCCATTCTGTATCTGGCGACCGAGGGGCTTTATGCCGAAGTCATGGCGTCCGGCAGCGGCCTTGCCGAAAAACTGCATACCTCCTACCGGGTGCTGGTTGCCGGGCCGACCACCATCACGGCGCTGCTCAATTCCCTTGCCATCGGGTTCCGCTCGGTCGCGATCAACGAAAAGGCGGAGCAGGTCCGCGTGATGCTGACCGCCGTCAAGGCGCAGTACGATAAATTCGGCGACCTTTTGGCAAAAGCGCAGAAAAAGGTCGATGAAGCGGGCAAGGTATTGGAGGACGCGCAAAAACGAAATGTGCTGATCCACAAAAAATTACGCGAGGTACAAACCATGGAAGCGGACAAAGCGGACGCCCTTCTGCTGGACGAAGAAACGCCCGCCGCCTTCCCTGAAGAATAACATACGAAAGGTTGAATTGCGATGAAACACCCGGAGCTGATCGCGAATCTGACGCTCGAAGAAAAAGCCGCCTTCTGCGACGGCAAGGATTTCTGGCATTTACAGGATCTGCCGCGGCTGGACATTCCCAGTATCATGGTCACTGACGGCCCGCACGGTCTGCGCCGCGAACCTGATGAAAAAACCGGGCACAAGCTGCTTTCCAGCGTGCCCGCCACCTGTTTTCCCACCGCAGCCACCACCGCTTGCAGCTGGGATCCGTCCCTGTTGGAGGAAATGGGCAGAGCCATCGGCGAAGAAGCCCTTCAGGAAGGGGTCAGCGTTGTGCTGGGGCCCGGCGTCAATATGAAACGCTCGCCCCTGTGCGGCAGAAACTTTGAATATTTTTCCGAAGATCCGATTCTGGCGGGAGAAATGGCGGCAGCCGTGGTCAACGGTCTGCAATCCGTCGGCGTCGGCGCCTCGGTCAAGCATTTTGCGGGCAACAATCAGGAAACGCGCCGCCTTGCCATCGATACCGTTGCAGACGAAAGAGCCCTGCGGGAAATTTATCTGCCTGCCTTTGAAATCGCCGTCAAAAAGGCGAAGCCGTGGACGATCATGAATTCCTACAACCGGCTGAACGGCGTTTACACCGCGGAAAACCAGTGGCTTCTGCAAAAGGTTCTGCGCCGGGACTGGGGCTTTGACGGGCTGGTAGTCACCGACTGGGGCGCGGAAAACGACCGCGCACAGGGCATTCGCGCCGGCGGCGATCTGGAAATGCCGACCTCCTCCGGCCTTGGCGCAAAGGCGATCATCCGCGCCATTGAAAACGGCGATCTGAAAATAGAAGAGCTGAACGAATGCGTTGACCGGGTGCTGGATCTGATCTTGCGATCCGATGCCAACCGCCGCAATTTCCTCTACGATAAAAAAGCCCATCATGCGCTGGCGCAGAAAATCGCCGAGCATTCCATGGTGCTGTTAAAGAACGACGATCAGATCCTTCCGCTGAAAAAGGGGCAGACCATTGCCGTCATCGGCGAAATGGCGCGCAGTCCGCGCTATCAGGGCGCCGGTTCCTCCGGGATCCAGCCAACCGAGCTGGATAATGCCTTTGATCAGCTTCTGGCGGCAGGCGTTTCGGTGCGTTACGCGCCGGGCTACAGCAAAAAGAGCGATGTACCGGACGCGCGTTTGATTGGCGAAGCGGTACAGGCGGCTGAAAAAGCCGATGTTGCCGTGGTTTTCGCCGGTTTGACCGAAGTCTATGAGTCGGAAGGGTACGACCGTGTCCATATGCAGATGCCGGCAGACCACAACGCCCTGATCGAGGCTGTCGCCCGGGTAAACCCCAATACGGTTGTTGTGCTTTCCGGCGGTTCCCCCGTAGAAATGCCGTGGCTTCCCCATGTCAGGGGGCTGTTAAACGCCTATCTGGGCGGTCAGGCATCCGGCGCCGCCGTCGCCTCTCTTTTGACCGGCAGAGTCAATCCTTCCGGCAAACTGGCGGAAACCTATCCGCTGACCCTTGCCGACAATCCGTCCTATGAAAACTTCCCCGGCGGCAGAAAAACCGTCGAATACCGCGAAAGCATTTACATCGGCTACCGGTATTACGATACGGCAAAGCAGCCGGTGCTTTTCCCCTTCGGCTATGGCTTGTCCTATACCGAATTCACCTATTCCGGCCTTCGCCTTTCCGCCAAAAAAATCAAGGACAGCGACAAGCTGACCCTGTCCTTTACCGTCAAGAACACGGGCAAATGCGACGGCGAAGAAATCTGTCAGATCTATGTGCGCGACAACGAAAGCACGATCTTCCGTCCCGAAAAAGAGCTGAAAGCCTTCCGCAAACTCTTTTTGAAGGCAGGCGAAAGCCAAAAAGTGAAAGTGGAATTGTCCAAACGGGATTTCGCCTTCTATAACATCAACGGCGGCTGGCAGGTAGAAAGCGGCGAATTCACCATTCTGGTCGGCGCGTCCTCGCGGGATATCCGCTTAAAAGCCACGCTGACCGTGGAATCCGACTGCCAAACGCCGATTCCCGATTACCGCGAAAGCGCCCCGGAATATTATACGGCGGATGTCCATCACATCAGCGATTCATCTTTTGAAGCGGTGCTGGGCAGACCCATTCCCCCCAGCGAACCGGCGCCGGACGAAAGCCTGACCATGCTTTCCACACTGGAAGACGCCATGCAGACGCCCCGCGGAGAATTCGTCGGCAAACTGCTTGACACGGTGATGAACCGCATCGGCTCAGGCGATGACGATCCCGCCGCACGGATGGCAAAGGCCATGGCGCTGCAAATTCCCATCCGCAGTCTGGTGGCAATGAGCATGGGCGTTTTTACGCCGGAAATGGCGCAGGCGCTTCTGGACATCTTAAACGGCGGCAGTCTGCCGAAGGGCATTTTTAAACTGCTCCAGGGGCTGGCGCTGTCGTTAAAGAACATTCAGAACCTGCTTTCGGCGGTCTGATTTTCCCGTATATACGAAAAGACTGCGAAAAAGGCAGATGAAGAAAGGCTTTGGCGAATTCAGCCGTACAGAAGTACCGCCTTGCCGCCAAAGCCTTTCTGCCAATCAACGGCTTCGTTTTTTTCCTGTTTGTTGGATAACGAGCCTTTTTCCGATGGCGCGGAAGCGCTGTTTCCCTTTTGTTTTGGCGGTTCGACCCGCTTTCTCGTCAGTCTGAAGCCCGCGCTGCGCGGCACGGGCTTGTTTTTTATTCTGTTTATCACATGAGGTCTTATGAAAGAAAAATACCCCTATGACAGCCATTTCAAAAAGCCGATCGGCGTAGGAAACCTGAATTTTGAAAACCCGGCGCTTCGTCCGCTTCTGGACGCTTACACCCGCGCCATTGAAAAAAGAACCGCCCTTTACGAGCCGCCCCGGATGGTCAACAAACGGCGGATCTTCGTGCCGTCCGCCGCAGGGGATATCCCCTGCTACCTGCTGGAACCGTCCAACGATCACCACCTGCTGCCGGGGCTTTTGTACCTGCACGGCGGCGGCTTCCTGTTCCCGATCCTGCACAGCCGTCTTGCCAACGCGATGTATTACGCCATGACGCTGGGGTGCCGGGTCATCATGCCGGAATACCGGCTGGCGTGGGAGCATCCGTTCCCCTGCGCCTTTGAGGACTGCACCGCAGTTTATGAATGGCTGCTGCGAAACACCGGTTATCTTTCCATCGATGAAAACAAACTGCTGATCATGGGCGACAGCGCGGGCGGGTGCCTGGCAGCCGGGGTCACGCTTTATGCCCGTGACCGGGGCATCAGCCGGCTGAAAGGACAGCTTCTGATCTACCCGGTGACCGACGACCGCCGCAGCGACGAAACCCTGCGCCAATACAAAGACGCGGCATGGACGGCGTCATCCAACCGCCATATGTGGAATCTGTATACCGCCAACGGTTTTTATGATCTGCGGCAGTATGCCGTCCCCTATTCCAACCCCGACTTATCCGGTCTGCCGCCCGCCTATATTGAGCCGCAGGAAATGGACTGTCTGCGCCGGCAGGCGTTGGATTATGCCGAAAGATTGCGGGAAAGCGGCGTTCCGACCGAAGTCAAGGTCATTCCCGGGTCTTACCACGGCTTTGATGTCGATATGAAAAACAAGGTGGTTCTGCGCATTTTGCTGGATCGCTGCCGCGTCATGCAAGCCATGCTGGACGGCGGGTTTGTCCGTGAACACGGCGGCGGTCATTAAACAACAACTGTCGGATTGTATAAAAAACACAAAATTTCACAAAATTTATTCATATTCTTTTCATAGCTTTTTTCTTGTATCCCCGCACAAAATATGGTAAAAAAGAAGACGAGATAATCCTTCTCTAAAAATAAAAAAGAAAAGAGTTGATCCGGATGAAAAAAACCAAAAAACTGTTAGCCCTTCTGTTGAGCCTCCTGCTTTTCGGCTCGATGATGATCGGCGGTTTTGCCGCAGATGATTCCATCGGCGTTTGGGAAGCCTGCCGGCTGACCATGGCGGATGCGGGACTGAATTACGACCGCCTGGAACGGGAACATTTTATTCCCTATATGAGCGATATTCACTGGAAAGAAAATTTCAGCAAAGACCCCTTTGCCCTGACCGGCTATGAAATCGATTTTGTTTACCGTGGACAGCAATATGCGTATCTTGTCGCCCCCAACGGCGCGATTCTGGAAAAAACCGTCACCAACACCATGCCGGCGATTTCCGCCGACCGTCCCCTGACCGAAGATCTGGCACGCGCCATCGCCGTGGCGTATATCGGCTACCCGGATCAGCTGGATCAGGCAAAGAACTGGAAGATCCAGTTTGACATGGACGACGGACGGTATGTCTGCGATGTGGATTTCCTGTTTGACGCAAGAAGCGCCTCCGTCAGTGAGCCGAACGCGATTTACGAGTATGAATACGAACTGGAAATCGACTGCAATACCGGTGCGATCCTCTCTTCGGACTGCGAAGACAATACCCGGTCGTTTTTAAGCCTGCTGACCGACTTCTTCAATCGCATCGTCATTTTCTTCCGCCAGATCTTTGGCGTATTTGCCTGATACGAAACGGGGAAACCTACCGATTCTCATTTCTTTTAGATCCTCATTTTTCCTCTTTCCCATGGTTTCGTTTTCCCTGAAAAGAGATCGCCCGCTCCCCAAAGGAGCGGGCGATCTTCTTATGGAAAAAAGTCTTTATCAACAGTCTGACCGCCCACTCCCCAAAGGAGCGGGCGGTCTTTTTCGGATGACAGTTACTGTGCTGCGTCCCCTGCGGCTCCGCCGACAGAACCGAAGATCAGGCTGGCAAGTGTGACGACCAGCGTCAGCAGGACACGAAACAGACGGTAAAAATCCATTGCTTTCATGACAAAAGCCTCCCCTTACTTTTCTTCTATCCATAATTATACAGGAAGCGGAAATCCTTGTCAATAAAAAAAATACCGTCTCAGTGCGCCGTCAGTTTTTGATATAAAAAGCGAATCGCTTCCTCGTACCCGTCAAACCCCTTGCCGCAGATCGTCCGAACCGCGACCGGCGAAACGAAGGAATGCCGGCGGAACGCCTCCCGGCTGTTGATGTCGGATAAATGCACCTCCACGCAGGGGATGCTGACCGCTTTCAGCGCGTCGGGAATCGCGACGCTGGTATGGGTGTAGGCGGCGGGATTCGGAATGATGCCGTCGGTATTGCCGTAGGCGGCCTGGATCCGATCGACCAGCGCGCCCTCATGATTGGACTGAAAACTTTCCATCTGCACACCCAGTTCGTCGCAGACCCGCTGACAGCGCGCCAAAAGCGCGTTCATATCTTCTTTTCCGTAAATATCCGGCTCCCGCAGTCCCAGCAGGTTCAAATTGGGGCCGTTCATAATCAAAAATTTCATTTGCGTACCTCCAAATCACACAGGCGGCAAATGGCGTGCGCTGTTTTTTCCACGCCGTCCCCGCAGGAAATCTCATGGTCGCACCAGGCGCGGTACAGCGGCAAACGCTCCTTTGCCAGCTGTTCAACGCCCCGGCTTTCCGAAAGGGGACGCCCGGCAGTGGGCAAATCGGCGATCGGACGGTTCAGGAACAAAATCACACTGTTCTGCCGAAGCAGCGGCAGATTGCGCGGTTCGGTAACCACACCGCCGCCGGTCGAAAGGATCACGCCGCTTTTTTTGGCGTGTTCGGCAAGAATGTCCGTTTCCACCCGGCGAAAGACTTCTTCTCCGTCCTCGGCAAAAAGCCGCGCAATGCTCTTGCCCGCTTTTTGAGGGATCAGCTCGTCCAGCTCGATCAAAGTCCGTCCGGTCAGGCGGGAAAGCGTCTTGCCCACCGCTGTTTTCCCGCAGCCGGGCATTCCGATCAGGGCGATATTTTTGGTTTGGCATTCAATTTTATGAACGATCTCGGGAATGACCTGATCGTCGATGGTCTGTCCCAGAAACAGCTCCGCCGCTTTTTTCGCCTGCGCGACCAGCATCGGCAGCCCGTTCATAAAGGGAATGCCCCGTTCCTCGGCGTCCAGAAGCAGTTTGGTTTTCGACGGATTGTAAATGATGTCGATCACGCCTTCACAGGCGGGAAAATCTGAAAGGGAAACCGCCGCTGCGCCGCAGTTGGGGAACATCCCCACCGGGGTGGTGTTGACGATCAGATTCGCGTCGGCATGACGATCCAGATTCTGATAATTGTCCGCGCCGGTGCGAGAGATCACAACGATTTGCGCCGCGCCCCGGTCATGCAGGACCGCACGGGCGGTTTTGGACGAGCCGCCGGAGCCAAGCACCAGCACTTTTTTCCCCTTCGGGTCAAGCCCCGCCCGCCGCAGCAGGAAATCAAAGCCGTCGTAATCGGTATTGTGCCCTTCCCACGCGCCGTCTTTTTTCAAAAGCGTGTTGACGCTGCCGATTTTTTGAGCCGTATCTGACAAAACGCGGCAAAACGGCAAAACCGTTTCTTTATAAGGAATGGTCACATTCATGCCGGCAAGGTCGGTCGTTTCCAGAAAGGAAGCGACTTCCTCCGGCTCTTTTTCATAAAGAAGATATTCATAGTCCGCCAGCAGGCGGTGTATCTGCGGGGAAAAGCTGTGTCCCAGCTTTCTGCCCAATAACCCGTATTTTTCCATCACACGATCTCCGAATAACTGCCGAGGTATTTGAATTTTTCGCAAAGCCCGTCCAATTCGCACAAAAGCCGCACAAACTGGTCGGAATAGACCTGGCTTTCCAAATCGAAATAGAACATCCATTCAAAATCCCGCTGGGGGATCGGCCGGCTTTCCAGCTTGATCAGGTTCAGATCCAGCGCATAAAAGCGGGAAAGCACCTTATACAGCGAACCGGGCTTGCTGGAAGTCACCATCATGATGCTGGTTTTGTCCGCGCCGGGATAAATTTCCAGATTTTTGGAAATGCAGATAAAGCGGGTGTAATTGTTGCCGCTGTCCTGCACCGAATCCTGAAGAGACTGCAAGCCGTACAGCTTGGCGCAGGAATGGGACGAGAGCGCGGCGACATCCGTTCTGCCGCTTTCGGCAACCATTTTTGCCGCCACGGCGGTGTTCTCGCAGATGTGGATATTGACCGGCTCCATGGATTTCAAAAAGGACGCGCACTGGTTGATCGCCTGTTCGTGCGAATAAATATCGCGGATATCCTCTTTTTTCGTACCGCGGGGCGCCAGAAGGCTGTGGTCGATTTTCAGGCGGACGCTGCGCACGATGCTGAAATTATGGGCGCTCATCAAATCGTAGATTTTATTGACCGAACCGGCGGTACTGTTTTCAATGGGCAGCACGCCGAAGCGGCACATTCCGCTTTCGACGGCGGCAAAAACATTTTCCCAGCTTTTGTAATACAGGATCTGCGGCGATTTGAACAGCTTATCGCACGCCTGCTGGGAATATGCGCCCTCCACACCCTGACAGGCGACCGTGGCGCTTTCGGGGAACAGACGGTCGGTGTTTTCAATGGCTTGCAGCACCCGCTGTTTCAGTTCCGAATCGGGGTGGACAACGCTTTCCTGATAAGCGCGGCTCAGCTCAAAGATCTGTGAAAACAGCACGCCGGTATACGGGCGCACCGTTTCGTCGGACAGCGAAGCGATCTCGGCTAATTTTGCACGCTCCCGTGCCGCGTCCAGGACCGGCAGATGATGTTCGACCTTATATTCCGCAATGCCGTGAGCGATGTTCATTCGCTCGGTGAACAGGCGGATCAATTCCCGGTCAATGCTGTCGATCCGCTCGCGATATTGACTTAAATCCATAGAATCCCATCCTTATTTTTCCAATAACCGATCGTATACCGCCACTGCCGCAGCCGCTTCCACCACGGGAACGGCACGAACGGCAACGCAGGGATCGTGTCTGCCCTGAATGCACAGGGTCGTGTTTACTTTCTTTTGCAGATCCACCGTCTGCTGACGCAGTGCGATGGAGGGAGTGGGCTTGAACGCCACGGTAAACAGCACGGGCATACCATCGCTCATGCCGCCCAGAATACCGCCGCAGTGATTGGTTCTGGTACGCACCACGCCTGCGTCGTCATAATAAAAGGGGTCGTTGTTTTCACTGCCTGCCATTTTGGCGGCGTCAAACCCCGCGCCGAAGGAAATGCCCTTGACGGCGGGAATTCCAAACACCACCGCCGCGATCGAACCGTCCAGCCCGCCGTATCCGGCGTTGCCAACGCCCACCGGCAGACCGTCCACCCGGCATTCCACCGTTCCGCCGACGCTGTCCAGCGCCAGCCGCGCCTGTTCGATCCGCTCCTGCATCCGCCGTCCCGCCTCTTCGTCCAGTGCCGGGAAAGCAGCGCCGGCAAAAAGGGCTTCCTCCTCAGCCGAAAAGGCAAGGGGGTCACAGGGACGATCCGTCACCTCGCCGACGCTGAGCAGGTGCGCATGAATCGTAATGCCCTGCGCTTTGAGAGCCTGCAAGGCAATGCCGCCCACCACACAGAGCGGCGCGGTCAGCCGCGCAGAAAACTGCCCGCCTCCGGCGATGTCGTTCATGCCGCCGAATTTGACCGCCGCAGGATAATCGCTGTGGCCGGGGCGGGGCTTTGCCCGCAGTTCATCATAATCCCGTGAACGGGTGTTGTTGTTTTCAATGATTGCCGTCAACGGCGCTCCGTTGGTTTTGCCGCCGGTCAGCCCGCAAAGAAAACGGGGACTGTCCGCCTCCTTGCGCGGTGTGGTGCCCTTCTGTCCCGGCGCACGGCGCGCCAGAAAATGGCTCAGTTCGTCCATATCCACCGCAAGCCCCGCCGGGAACCCCTCGACGGTCACGCCGATGGCTTTGGAATGGGACTGTCCGAAAATGGAAACCTGTAATTGTCTGCCAAAAGAAAAAGCCATGCCGTCACGCTCCTGTCTGTATGATCTGCGCGCCCAGAGAGGAAAAATCCTCCCAGAACCGCGGATAAGATTTTTTCACGGCGCCCGCATCCGTCACCGTGACGGCGCCGTCACAGCAGCAGGAAGCGATGGCGGCGGTCATGGCGATCCGGTGGTCGTTGAAGGAATCGCAGACCCCGCCGTGCAGGGAACCGCCTTCCAGAATCAGCCCGTCGTCGGTTTCTTCGACTTTTCCGCCCAGGGAACGGATCGTACTGCTGACGGTCGCGAGGCGGTCGCTTTCTTTCAAACGAAGCCGCGCGGCATGATCGATGACCGTTCTGCCCTTTGCCCGTGCGGCAAGCAGGGAAAGGATCGGCACCAGATCGGGAATGTTTTCGGCATTGATCGAAATCCCCGAAAGCGCCGACGGATAGACGGTGCAGGTTCCTGCCGCCGGATCCGTTTCGACTTTCGCGCCGAACTGCCGCAGCAGATCGACAATCGCCTTATCTCCCTGCAACGAATCCATATGCAGTCCCGTCACCGTGACCGGCGCTTTTCCCAAAGCGCCCGCAGCCAAAAAGAACGCCGCATTGGACCAGTCGCCCTCCGCAGCGGCACGCCCCGGCGAAACATACCCTGCGGCGGGTACGATATAGGTATTGCCGTCAAAGCGCGGCGAAACGCCGAAGGCAGCCATTGCCCCGGCGGTCATATCCACATAGGAACGGGACTCAAACCGTCCGCTCAGATGCAGGCGGCACTCGTGCCCTGTCAGCGCAAAAGCAAACAGCAGCCCGCTGATGAATTGTGAGGACACATCCGCCGCAATGGAAAAATCCGATCCCGTCAGTTTTCCGCGCACCGAAAAAGGAACGCTGCCTTTTTCCGAAAGCCAAACGCCGTGCTCCGTCAACACCTCATAAAGGGGCGATAACGGGCGCTGCGGAATGCGCCCGGTCGGATAAAAATCCGCCTCAATGCCCAGCGCCGCCGCCACCGGGATCAAAAAGCGGAAAGTCGCGCCGCTCTCCCGGCTGTGGCAGTCCGCCCGCGCAGGCAGCGTCCCGACTGGCGTCACCGAAAAACCGTCGGCGGTGCGCACAATTTTCGCGCCGAAAGCACGCAGGCAGTCGGCTGTCGCCTCAATATCCTCCGAAGTATCGGTGCAGATCAGTTCGGTATTGCCCCGGCTGAGAGCGGCACAGATCAAAAGCCGATGTGCGGCGGATTTAGAAGTCACCGCCCGTAAGAAGCCGCCTGCTGGCGGCTGTTTGATGCAAATATCCATCCCGATTCCCTTTACATCCCTTTCTGGAAGAAATCCGGCAGCTCGCTGACATTCATCGGCAGCAGCTCGGCTTTTCCGATGTCCCGGGGCACCACCAGCGTGATCGTATCGCCCCGGCGCTTTTTATCCGAAAGGGCTTTTTCGCAAAGCCGCTTTGCCGGATACGGACAGGAAAGATCAAAACCGTACATACGCAAAAGCAAAAGAATTTCATCCCGGCAGACCGCGTCGCAAAAACCCATGGCTTCCGCCGCGCGGCTTTCCGCCGCCATACCGATGGCGACACCGCCGCCGTGGCTGACGGCAAAATGACTGCACGCCTCGACCGCGTGCCCGACGGTATGCCCGAAATTCAAAAGCTGCCGAAGCCCCGTATCAAATTCATCCTGCGCCACAATGTCCCGCTTGATCCCGACGCACCGGGTAATGATTTTTTCCAGCTGCGGGCGAATCGGCTGTTTCAGCGCCGCAAACAGTTCGCGGTCGGCAATCACCGCGTATTTAATGACCTCGGCGCATCCGTCGCGGAAAATCTCCTCCCGCAGGGTATCCAATGTTTTGATATCGCAGATCACCAGTTCCGGCTGGTAAAACGCGCCCGCCAGATTTTTTCCGGCCGGCAGATCGATGGCGGTCTTGCCGCCGACAGAGGAATCCACCGCCGCCAGAAGGGTGGTCGGCAGCTGAATGAAGTTCATGCCCCGGTTAAAGCACGCCGCCGCAAACCCCGCCAAATCGCCGACAACGCCGCCGCCCAGCGCGGCAACCACATCGGAACGGGTAAATTTCTTCTCCGCAAGAAAATTCAAAATCGCCAGAAAGTTTTCGGCATTTTTCGACGCTTCCCCATGCGGTATCACAAAGGTTTCGACCCGATATCCCGCCTGCCGCAGCGAGGCGGTAAAGGTTTTCCCGTACAGCCCGTCCACCGTGTCATCCGTCACGACCAGCACCGCGTCGCCGCCGGTGGTCTGCCGGATCCTTCCGCCTGCCTCGGGCAGCAGGTTTTCGCCGATCAGGATTTCATATGTTTTGGACGCCTTAACAACTACTTTTTCCACCGCCGTCAACCTCCTCTTTGATTTCTCTGCCCTCTTTCAACAGGGCTTTGAGGGTGTTTCCATCCGCCGTTTCCAGCGCGGTTTTGTATTTTTCCAGCTCGCCGATCAAATGCGACAGCTCAAAAATCAGGTTTTCCCGATTGTCCAGAAACAGCTCGGTCCACATGGTTTCATTGAGCCAGGCGACCCTTGTCAGATCCTTATAGCTTCCCGCCGAAAAACCGGTATGCCGCCTCGCGGTCGGGCTTTTGATATAGGCGTTCGACACCACATGCGCCAGCTGCGAAGTAAAGGCAATCAGCCGGTCATGCTCTTCGGCGCTTGTTATCGACAGGGTGCCGAACCCCGCCGGCGCCAACAGCCGTTTGATGTTCTCAAGATACGCCATATCCACGCCTTTTTTCGGCACCAGCACCATCGGCGCGCCCCGGAACAGATCCCCATCTGAATATTTAAAACCGGAAAACTGCGTGCCCGCCATCGGGTGACCGCCCACAAACGAAAACCCCTGCTCTTCTGCAATGGGGAAACACGCGTCGCAAACGGCTTTTTTCACGCCGCAGCAATCGATCACCGTTGCGGTTTTGGCAATTTTTTCCTTATTTTCCCGCAGCCAGGCAATCGAAGCGTCCGGATACACGGTCAGCAAAATCAATTCACAGCGGGGAATGGTCTCATCATCCAACAGCCCGTCCGACGCGCCTGCCAGTATGGCGAAACGGGCGGTCTGCTCCGTGCGGTTGGAAGCGTAGACCGTACAGCCCGCTTTTTTATACGCCTTTGCCATGGACCCCCCGATCAGTCCCAGCCCGACAATTCCGACAATCATACCTGTCTCCTCCTTATCGTTTCACCGCATCCAGCACCGCGCGCACGCCCTGCGCCAAATCGGCGAACTGCGCCGGCGTCAGGGACTGCGCACCGTCGCACAGCGCCTTCTGCGGGTCGTTGTGTACCTCGATCATCAAACCGTCCGCTCCGGCTGCCGCTGCCGCCAGCGCCATCGGCTTGACCATGCGGGCAATCCCCAGCGCATGGCTCGGATCCACCACCACCGGCAAATGCGTCAGCTCATGCAGAACCGGCACTGCGGACAGATCCAGCGTGTTGCGCGTAACGGTTTCATAGGTGCGGATTCCCCGTTCACACAGAATGATCTGATCGTTGCCGCCCGCCATGATGTATTCGGCGCTCATCAACAGTTCCTTGATGGTTGCCGCCAGTCCTCTTTTCAGCAAAATCGGTTTTCTGATCTTGCCCAGCTCTTTTAACAGCTCAAAATTCTGCATATTGCGCGCGCCAACCTGAATGATATCGACATTTTCAAACATCGGCAAATGGTTGGCGTTCATGATCTCGGTGATGATCGGCATCCCGGTTTTCTTTTTCGCTTCCTCCAGAATGTGGATGCCCTCTTCCTTCAAGCCCTGAAAATCATAGGGAGAGGTACGCGGTTTGAACGCACCGCCGCGCAGCACCCCTGCGCCCGCCTTTTTGACTTCGGCGGCAATGTTCTGCACCTGCTCGCGGCTTTCCACCGAACAGGGACCGGCGATGAACTGAAAATGTCCGCCGCCGAACTGCACATCGGGCGTCACGCGCACCACCGTATCGTCCGGGTGGAATTTGCGGTTGGCGTTTTTATACGGCTCGGTAATGCGCTTGACCGATTCAATGATATCCAGTCCCTGCAAAAGGTCAATGTCGATTTTCGCCGTGTCGCCGATCAGCCCCAGAATGGTGCTGTACTCTCCCCGCGAAACATGAACATCCAGCCCCTGATCCTTGAACCAGTCGATCAGATTCTGCATTTGTTTTTCGTCTGTGCCCTGCTTCAATACTGCAATCATAGAAAATCCCTCCGATGAAATCATTACAAAAAAGAAAGCCATGCAGTGATCCCGCATGGCGTTTTTCCGTAAAGAGAAAACGAAACCTTTTCAGCAGAAATCACTTTCACTCAGCCAAAGCAAAGTAAAAGTAATAAAAGTAATATTCAGCTGAAAAAAGCCGATTCAACATTTTCATTCTCTCCGTTTCTTTGACAAACAGTATAGCACGCAGCGCCTGCGCTGTCAACCGTCGCCGCCGGGGCAGATTGACCGAACTTCTTCCGTTTTTTTAGATAACTTTCACAATTTAAAGCCGCATTGCTTTGCATTGCAAAAGAAAATTGAATATTTTAAAAAATTTATGTACGATTTCTAATGTATATATGTTTTACGCCCTTGTTGTTGGTATCGCGGAAATCCGTTTCAAACATATCGGTACTGCGGATCAGGTCAGACAGCTTGGGGAACCCATAGTTCCGGCTGTCGAAATCCGGACGCTTTTTGGAAATCAGATTGCCGATCTCCCCCAGGAACGCCCATCCCTCGTCGTCGGCGACGATGTCGATGGAATTGGCAATCAGGCGAATGACATCCTTGGGCAAAGGCGTGTTCTTTCTGATTTTGGACTGCGCTTTCTGTTCCGTCCTGACGGTTTTGCCCTTGACGGTTTTTTTCTCGTCCTTTTCCTCCATATGCGGTTTCAAAATTTCCAGATAAATGAATTTTTCACACGCGGCAATAAACGGCGCCGGGGTCTTTTTTTCACCGATGCCGATCACCTTCATCCCCGCTTCCCGCAGTCTGGTGGCAAGGCGCGTGAAATCACTGTCGCTGGAAACGATGCAAAAGCCGTCAACTTTGTTGCTGTATAAAATATCCATCGCGTCAATAATCATGGCGGAGTCGGTGGAATTTTTGCCGTAGGTATAGCTGTATTGCTGGATCGGAATAATGGCGTTTTCCAACAGGCAGTTTTTCCACCCGGAAACCGTCGGCTGGGTCCAGTCGCCGTAAATGCGCTTGAGTGTCGGCGTCCCGTAGCGGGTAATTTCCTCCAGCATTTCCTTTACATAAGAATAAGGCACATTGTCCGCGTCGATCAGCACCGCCAGTCTGAGATCCGAAGCATCGTTATTATTCATGCGTTCCGCTGTCCTTTCCGTTTTTGTTTTCCCGCTTTTGCTCCTGACTCTTCCGTTCGGATACCGCGCGGGTAATAAAGGCGGCTAATTTCTGACCGGGATTGTTCGGCTCAATGGGCGCGGTACGGCTTGCGAGCACCTCTTTTTCAAAGCGTTCGTCGATCTCCTCCGGCGACAGACCCGCCTGCTCCTGCACCCGGCGCTTTTCACTGCGCTCGGTTTTAAGAAAGCTGATGATGCCTTCGTCCGCCAGCAGCTTGATGACGATCACCGTCAGCGGCAGCAGGAACAACCCGATGGCGCCGAAAATTTTGGTGCCGATATACATCGAAGCGATGGTCACGATGGCAGGAAGATCAAACTGTCCGGCAACCAGCTTCGGTTCGATGATCTGCCGGATCACGGAAATGATCGCATAGACGACGATCAGCCCGATGCCCATACCGGTATTGTCGGTAATCAGGGAAATGACCGCCCAGGGGATCAGCACGGTGCCCGTGCCGAGAACCGGAACGATATCGATCAGCGCGATGATAACGGAAATACCGATGATATAGCCGCTGTTGTAAAAGCCCAGCAGCTTTAATACAAACAGGCCGATCGACAGTTCGCAGGTTGTGATTAAAATAATAAGAAGATAGGATTTTACGATTTTGCCGATGGAAAAAGCGACCAGCTTTTTCGCGCGGGAGATTTTCTGACGGCTGTGTTCGGAAACCTGCCGCATGATAAAGTCGCGTACCACGCCGTAATCCTTGGTCAAAAAGCAGGCGGAAATAATGGTAATCAGCACCGCCACCAGGAAGGACGGAAGCTGACGCACCGTGCTCCACGCGCCGCTCAGGGGGGTTTTCAGCGCGTTGAACAGATTATCCGTCGTAAGCGCTTCGCCAATGCTGTCCAGGAGCCGGTCGGCGGAAAAACCGCTGATGGCGTCGGTCACCGCGCCCGCCAGCGCGTCCGGCAGATTGGCGGCAAAGCTCAGCAATTCATTCTGCACGGAAGTAATCAGCGAAGGAATGCTTTCGAGTTTGGACGCAAGGAAGGAAATGAAGCTCTGCACCGGATCGACCGCCCGGGCACCGGCAAGGCCGATGAGCGTACCGGCAGCGCCAACGATCAAAAGCACCAGCACCGTTCCGGTGATCCCGCGCGGGAGTTTCGCCTTCTGGTGCAGGGCGTTGACGGGCTTCTGCAAAAGCGCCGCCAGCACAAACGCGATCAAAAACGGCGCGACCAGCGGCAGGGCCCAGCGAACAAACAGGTAAAACAGCGCAATAAACACCGCAGCATAAACCAGATTGACAAGGAAAGAAAATCGTTTGCCGGTTTTTTCGTCCATGAGTGAACCTCCATACAATCAGCGAAACTACTTTAAGCCATCCCAACAGGAATCCACATGTTTTCCGGCGTGCTTTTCGGAAAGCGCGCCGCCGAGTAAAGTTACCTTATATCATACAGGATTACCCCCGGCATTACAAGACATACCGCCGAATAAATTATGAAAAAAGTTTAACATTTCCAAAAATGAGCGTTTTCAGCGTCTGTTCGCTTCGCAAAAGCACCGGCTGAAAGCGGAAATTTCAAAAAAAGGTTGACAGGCTCCCGGCATTTGATATATAATTGTCCCTTGCAAAGGGTTTATACCTTGTTTTTTCATGCCCGGACGGCATCCCCGGCCGGACTTGTTTCACATCATTTTACAGAATGGGGGTTCCCGGTTTGAAACGCACCTATCAGCCTAAAAAACGCCATCGCAAGATGGAGCACGGCTTCCGCAAGAGAATGGCCGACCGCAACGGAAGAAAAGTTCTCGCCCGCCGCAGAGCAAAGGGCAGAAAACAACTGACCTACTGATTTTGGCAGGTGACAGTTGCCCCATGGCAGTGACCTTAAAAAGCAACAGCGATTTCCGCCGGGCGTATGCCCGCGGGAAGTCCTACACGGATCCCGCGCTGGTCACCATTGTGTTGAAAAACCGCGCGGGGAAATGCCGTTACGGCATTACGACAGGCAAAAAAATCGGCGGCGCGGTACAGCGCAACCGGGCGCGGCGGATCATTCGCGCCGCGTTTTTTTCCTTTGCGGACAAGCTCCCCGCCGGGTATGACCTGGTGTTTGTCGCCCGCGGAAAGACGCCCTTTTTAAAAAGCACCGATGTCGCCGCCGCCATGAGCCGGCATCTTCACGCGGCAGGTCTTTTGAAAGGGGAAGAAAAGCCATGCGACTGAAAAAGGCGGCGCTCAGCGCCATTCATTTCTACCAGAAGCGCATATCGCCTCTGCTGCCGGCACGCTGCCGGTATTACCCGACCTGCTCAGCGTACACCTACACCGCCATTGAGCGGTTTGGGCTGCTTAAGGGCGGTTGGATGGGACTGCGCCGCATCCTGCGCTGTAATCCCCTCTGGCCCGGCGGTTATGACCCCGTGCCGGAAAAAAAAGAGTCGGAGGTAATCCATGACAGCACTTTATGATCTGCTCGCCGTCCCCTTCGGATATATCATCGGTTTCTTTTATGACATCAGCAACAACTATCTTTTTTCGATCCTGATTATCACGATCTTAACGCGGCTGATCCTTTTGCCCTCCACCATCAAACAGCAGCGTTCCTCCGCGGCGCAGATGCGCCTTCAGGCAAAGATCAAGCGCATTCAGGAAATGTACAAGGGGAACCAGCAGAAAATCAACGAAGAAACCCAGGCGCTATACCAGCGGGAAGGCTTCAACCCCATGTCCTCGGGGTGCCTGCCGCTGCTGATCCAGTTCCCGGTCATGATCGGGTTGTATTCCGCCATCCGTACCCCGCTGACCAATGTTTTGCACCTTGGCAGCGATGCCGTCGCCACCCTGACCGGCGCCGTTGAAAAGGTCGCCGAGATTTCCAGCCAAGGCAGAGCGACCCTTGAAATCGAAGTGCTCAAGCACTTTTCCTCCCTTCAGGGACTGGTTTCGGGCGTTTCGGAAAAAGATCTCGAAACGGTCAAAAACTTCAGCGATTCCTTTTCCCTGTTCGGGATCAATTTAGCGGACACGCCTCAGGTCAGCGAACCGAGCATTTTGTGGGTTCTGCCGATCATTTCCGGTCTGACCGCTCTTCTGACCAGCATCTTTCTGCTGATCCGCCAGAAGAAACAAAATCCTGATATGGCAAAAAACCCCATGATGGGCTGCACCTTCCTGCTCAGCCCCGTCATGTCTATTTACTTCGGCTTCCTCTTCCCCGGCGCCATCAGTATTTACTGGATCATCGGCAATATTCTTTCCTTTATCCAGACGGTGGTTCTCAATTACACCCACAAGCCGGGCAAGGTCTTAGCGCAGCTGATGATCGATGAAACCGTCAACAGCCGCGCCAGAGAGCAAAGCATTAAAAACACCGCAAAATACCGCGACTGAGCGGCAGCGGTCATCCGATTACAGAGGAAATGGTGACAACAATGATCAAAGAATTCATCGCCGAAGCCGCAACCATCGAGGCGGCAACGCAGGCGGCGACCCGGGGTCTTGCAGCGCCCGAAACCGCCGATGTCAAATATGAAGTATTGGCTCAGCCGAAAAAAAAGACGCTCGGTCTGTTCGGCGGCTCTCCGGCGCGCGTGCGCGCCTATTATGAAGCGCCCGATCCCGCACCGGTGAAAAAACCGGCGGCAGCCCCCGCCGAGCCGAAGGCAGCGCCCAAAGCCGAAAAGAGCGCACCCGCTGCGGCAAAGAGCGCACCCAAAGCGGAAAAGCCCGTCCCGCAGGCGGAAAGCGCGGCTGAGGAACAGCCCGCATCTGCCCAGCCGCAGGAAGAAAAAGCTGAGGCAGCGCTTGTTTATGAGCCGGTGTCCGATGACGATACCGTGGGCGCTTACCTGAAAAAAATCGTTACGCTGATGGGTCTGACAGACGCGCAGATCACCGTTGCGCACAACGGCAAAAGCATCGCTTACAGCATTGAGAGCGAAGGCGATCAGGGGCTTCTGATCGGCAGACGCGGCGAAACGCTGGACGCCCTGCAATATCTTTGCCGTCTGGTGGCGAACCGCAGCGAAAAAACCTATGACCATGTGGCGATCAATGTCGGCAATTACCGCGAAAAACGCGAAACCGGTCTGCGCTCCCTTGCCAAACGCAGCGCCGCCCGGGTTCTGAAATACGGAAAGAATGTTTCCCTTGAGCCGATGAACCCCTATGAACGCCGCATCATTCACACCGCGATTCAGGAAATTGAAGGCGTGCAGTCCTTCTCCGTTGGTTCCGATGCTTCGCGCCGGGTCGTCATCGCCCTTCAGGAGGGCGTACAGCCGACCAACCCGTCCCGCGGCGGTTACAACAACAACCGTTCCCGTTCCAGAGGCGGCTACAATAACCGTTCCCGCGGCGGCTATAACAACCGCTCCCGCGGCGCCTATGTCCCCAGAGAGACGCCTGACCGCGCACCGAAAAACGATGCGGCCGGCAGCGGACTGTACGGCAAAATCGAAGTCAGAAAACCGGAAACGGAAGAATAATCCGATGGAATGACAAAACCTTCGTCAAAAGTTTACCTCTTTTTTACACTTTTCAAGACAATCTGTCTTGATTCCATGGTAAAATAGCGGTAACCTAATTTTGACGGAGGTTTTTTTATGATTTGTTCTAACTGCGGAAACACAATAGATGATTCGGCGCGCTTCTGCCCGCACTGCGGTGCTGCCGCGCCTTTGCAGGATCCGGAACCACCCAAAGAAGAGGCGCCGTCTCACGCGGCAGCTTTCTGCCCCAATTGCGGCGCAGCCCTTCCGCCGGGCGCTCCGGTCTGTCCGAACTGCTCCATGCCGCTGGGCAGCGGCGCCGCCGCTCCCTATCCCAACGCCCCGTATCATCCGCCCTTCCCGACCAAGCCCCGTTCCCGCCTGGTCGCCGCCTTTCTGGCGCTGTTTTTCGGCGTATTCGCACTGGAAGATTTTTATCTGGAAGAAAACACCATGGGCATCCTTCACCTGATCGTTTCGCTGGTGACCTGCGGCGTCGGCGGCTTGATCTGGGGGTATGTCAACGCCATCCGCCTTTTGAAGCGCGAGGTTCTGACCGACGGCAGAGGCATGGAACTGAAGGACTTTGATTTTTGATTTCCTTTCTGTCTGACCGCAGGGGGACGGCAATGTTGCATTCGTCTGTTTTTTGTGTGAAACAGGTAAAACGGATTTGTAAAAATTATCTGTCCCCTTGCATTTTTATGGAAAACAACGAAAAAACGGTTGACAGCCCGTCCCCTTTGCTCTATAATAAAGTAGCGTAAATGTATCGAGAAACGATACAAGTTGTCATTGTTTTTAGGAGGAAAAGACATGAAAAAGGCTCTATCCCTGCTGCTTGCCGTTGTTATGGCGTTCGGCTGTATGTCTACGGCATTTGCCGACACTTATACCGACAGTATTGCATCCGCCGACGGCACCCCCATCCAGTTTGAGAGCGGCGATATCATCAGCGGTAATGTTACGCTTGAAAACGGCACCACCGCCATTATCCCGCAAGGCGTTACGGTCAATGTTGCCCCCGGCACCAACTTCATCGTCAACGGCACGCTGATCAATAACGGCACGCTGGTTCTTCAGTCCGGCAGATCCCTTTCCGCCAACGGCACCGGCAGCGTCATCAGCGACCGTGCGGTCATGACCGTCAATTCCATTTTGACCAACTCCGGCACCATCACCAATGAAGGTTCCATCGTCAACCCCAACAACATCTATAACGGTGAAACGGGTATTCTGCAGACGCTGGTTCTGGTGCCTGCCACCAAAGCCTCTGACGCGCTGCATCCGTATCATGTCAGAGTTGCTCCTCTCACCATGACGGAGGATGAGTTTAAAAACGATCCCGACGCCGCCTTTGCCAATTCCGCAGTCAATGTCGGCTCCGATGCTTATGTCAAGAGCGGCTCTTCTCTGTTCTTCACCCTTGATTTTGAAGACGAAGCCGTTGATCCCACCAAGTTCGGCGTTTACGGCAACGGCGTTCGCGTTTATCGCGAAATGAACGGCTATCAGGTCACCCCGGTGGGCGAATCGGTCAGCATCACCTACGGCGACTATGTCCGTGAAAACCTGCTCAAGCAAATTAAAATCAAACTCCCCTACGGCGAAGGCTATCGCGTGGTTGCGTACGGCTACACCCTCGATCAGGCAACCATGGAAAACATCGAGTACATCTATGCCGATTACGGCTCCACGGTCAGCTTCCGCGTCGAAGTCTATCAGGGCTGGCAGGATTCCGATTATCTGGTCACCATCGGCGGTCAGGATCCCTCTGTTCAGGCGGATGATTCCCTGATTTCCGGTCCCGACGCTTATGGCTATTATACCATCCGCGACATTACCGATACCAAAGCCGCGCAGGGCGCTTATGATATCTATGTCGCCGGTGTCGTCGCCGATGAAACGCAGGATATGATCATGCGTATCCTGACGGCGGTCCGCCAGATCTTTGAAACGATCATTGACATTTTCCGCACCTTCTTTGAATCGCTGGGCGGTATGTTCGGCGGCCTTGGCGGCGGTAACACGACCACCCCGCCTGCCACCACCACTCCCAGTGTCACCGTTCCGGTAACGCCTACGGTGTAAGAAAAGAACCTTTTCTCCGGGAAGCGAGCCTTTGCCCGCTTCCCTTTTTTTACGCCTTCTGTCCTGAAAATAACGCCGCCGCAAACGGGAGGCAAAGACGAAAGACGAAAAAAACTTTTTTGCATTCTCACCTGTAAAATCTTGACAGGAGTTATAAAATGTGTTAATCTTATCTAAAATAACCCATGAGGGAGTAGTTTGCACGCTGGCGTGTTCCTCCTGCCAACATCATAGCGCCCCGGCGCTTGGCACTGGATGAAAAAACAAGACTCATGCAGGCGCCGCAGGTTCCCGCCATGAGTTTTTTTTTATTATTACTTTCCCTTTCTGGGACGAAAGGAAGGATCTTTGTGGAGTTCTATTTACAGGAAGTACCCGAGGTATTCCGAACAGTTAACAGCAGTGAGGGTGGTCTTTCCTCTGAGGAAGCAGCCAAACGGCTGGAACAAAACGGAAAAAACAAGCTCAAAGAAGCCAAAAAGGATTCCCTTTTTGTCCGCTTCCTCAACCAGTTAAAAGATCCGATGATCATCATTCTGATCGTTGCCGCCGTCATTTCCGCCTTTACCGAATATTTTGAGGCCAGCGCGGCAGGTGCGTCCTATTTCCCGACCGATACTTTCATTATTTTGATCGTCGTGCTGATCAACGCGATTCTCGGCGTTTTTCAGGAAAGCAAGGCGGAAAAAGCCATCGAGGCTTTGCAGGAAATGTCCGCCGCCACCACCAAAACCCTGCGCGACGGAAAGCTTGTGCAGGTACGCAGTGAAGATCTGGTGGTCGGCGATGTCATCGTACTGGAAGCGGGCGACGCCATTCCCGCCGACTGCCGCATTTTTGAATGCGCCAGTATGAAGATCGAGGAAGCGGCGCTGACCGGCGAATCGGTTCCGGTCAACAAGATCATTGCCGCCCTGACTGGCAAACAGGGTGAAAACACCGTGCCCTTAGGCGACCGCAAAAATATGGCGTACATGGGTTCCACGCTGGTTTACGGCAGAGGCAAGGCGGTCGTCACCGCCACCGGCATGGATACCGAAATGGGTAAGATCGCCGACGCCATCGCCAACGCACAGGAGGGCGAAACGCCCCTGCAAATCAAGCTGAACCAGCTTTCCAAAGTCTTAACCAAACTGGTTGTCGGCATTTGTATTTTCATTTTCGCTTTCCAGCTGATCATGCACCGTTCGGAATTCAGCTTTGATATCGCGCTGGAGAGCTTTATGGTCGCCGTATCTCTTGCGGTTGCCGCCATCCCGGAAGGCCTTGCCGCCGTTGTGACCATTGTGTTGTCAATCGGCGTCACGAATATGTCCAAAAAGAACGCCATCATCCGCAAGCTGACGGCGGTAGAAACCTTAGGCTGCGCGCAGATCATCTGTTCAGATAAAACCGGCACGCTGACCCAAAACCTGATGACCGTTGTCGATCACTACGGACAGGATGAAAAACAGCTTGCCATTGCCATGGCGCTTTGTTCCGACGCGGAAATCGACGACGAAGGCAAGGTCACCGGCGAGCCGACGGAAGCGGCGCTGGTCGCCTACGCTGCCAAACTCGGTTACCCGAAAAACGCGTTGAAACAGGAATATCCCCGTGTCGGGGAAGCGCCCTTTGATTCCGGCAGAAAGATGATGTCCACCGTTCATAAGAGCGGGTCAGGATATGTCCAGTATACCAAGGGCGCGCCGGATGAGATCCTGAAAAAATGCCAGTCGGCGCTGGTGGACGGAAAGATCGTCCCGATGACCCCCGACATTCTTAAAGCCGCCCTGACAGACAATAAGCGCATGGCGGATAAGGCGCTGCGCGTGCTGGCAGCGGCATTCCGCCTGTATGAAACGGAACCGACGAGCTACGAAGCCGCCGACCTTGAAAAAGATCTGATTTTCCTCGGTCTGGAAGGCATGATCGACCCGGTTCGTCCGGAAGTGAAAGATTCCATTGTCGAATGCCGCAGCGCCGGCATTACGCCGATTATGATTACCGGCGACCACAAGGATACCGCCATTGCCATTGCCACAGAGCTGGGCATTCTGCATGACGCCTCCGAAGCCATGACCGGATCGGATCTTGAAAAACTCTCTGACGAAGAATTTGATAAAATCGTTGAGCATGTTCATGTTTATGCCCGCGTACAGCCCGAGCATAAAACCCGCATCGTCAACGCCTGGAAGAAAAAAGGCTATATCACCGCCATGACCGGTGACGGCGTCAATGACGCACCGTCGATCAAGAGCGCCGATATCGGTGTCGGCATGGGTATTACCGGAACCGATGTCACAAAGAATGTGGCGGAT
The DNA here is from genome assembly GCA_944380845.1 of uncultured Clostridia bacterium. Taxonomy (GTDB): domain Bacteria; phylum Bacillota; class Clostridia; order Oscillospirales; family Acutalibacteraceae; genus RGIG2774. The sequence goes on from CALWIU010000008.1 coordinate 40,858, forward strand.
ATGGTTCTGGCGGATGACAACTTTGCTACCATCGTTTCCGCCGTTTCGGAAGGCAGACGGATCTACGACAATATCCGAAAAGCCATTCAGTTCCTGCTGGGCTCCAATCTGTCGGAAGTGCTGTCGATTTTCATCGCCACGCTGCTGAACTTCACGATCTTGAAACCCGTCCATCTTCTGTTCATCAACCTGGTCACCGACAGCTTCCCCGCGCTCGCCCTCGGCGTTGAAAAACCGGAAGCGGATATCATGAAACGCCAGCCCAGAAACCCGAAATCCGGTATTTTCAGCGGCGGTCTCGGTCTGGACTGCGCCTATCAGGGCGCCATCGTCACCGTGCTGACGCTCTTTGCCTTTTTCATCGGTGAATTTCTGGAAACCGGACACTGGCAGTTCTATAACATCGCCGACTGTGAAGAAGGCATGACCATGGCGTTCCTGACCATGTCCATGTGCGAAATCTTCCATTCGCTGAATATGCGTTCGCAGCGCGGTTCCATTTTCGTAATGGCAGCGCGCGGCAGCCACAACTGGTACCTGCTGGGCGCAGCGGCGGCATCGCTGGTGCTGACGACCGTCATCATCGAAGTTCCGTTCCTGGCAAACGCCTTCGGCTTCACCCCCATCGATATGGAAGAATATGTCATTTCTATCGCGCTGGCGTTCAGCATCATTCCCATTGTCGAAATCGTCAAAGCCTTCCAACGGCTGGCTGCCAAACGCAAGCAGTCCTGATTTTTATGCTTTGGATATTTTGCATGATAAATCCCCTTCTGACGCTGAAAAAAAAGTAAAAACTTTTCTCTTTATTCCATTCGCTAATTATATTGTTACAGGAATGTGATATACTGCATTCATAGTGAAGCAAATCCTGCTTCCGGCATCTTTTCAGGAGGCGTATTCCCATGATACAGGCACTGTTTCAAACCATTTCCAATTTCTTTGTGGACCTTCCTTCCATTAAAGATCTTTTTGGCAACATCTTCTCCGGTGAGATCGATTTTCTGGGCGGCTTCGTCTCCATGATTCAGGGTCTTTTCGGCGAGAAGGAATAAGTCACGAACAGCAAAAAAGCAGAACCGTTTATGGCAAGTAGCGGTTCTGCTTTTTTTGTTTTGGTTGACGAACCGGCAAAACCTGTGATAAAATGAAAGAAAAAAGCAAGCGGGTGCTGCCATGCAGGAGCCGAACAGGGAACTGCGCGAAGACCGCATTCCCGAATCCAAACAAATCAAAAAAGAACAGGAAAAGCAAAAAAACCTGCTGCTGCTCGCCATCGCCGGAATCGTGCTGGCACTGGCGGCAGGTTTGGCGCTTTTGCTGTCAGACAGCAGAGGAAACGGGACTTCGGAAACAAAAGTCGATCCGTATTCCTCTTTTTATGATTATCTCAACGGCGTACAGACCCAGGAAAATTCCGCGCCGTCCGGCATGGCGCCCTCCGTTTCTGCGAATACCAGCGTACCGGCATCCGTCGTGCCGAATACGGCGCCGGCCGTTTCGGCTTCTCCCTCCGTCTCCGCTTCGCAGCAAACGGACGAGCCGCAGCCGACCCTGCCCGAGACGCTGCCGCAGCCGAACGGCACCATGGTCGTATCCAACGACCCGCAGAATTCATTCATCCGGCAGATCGCCGAAGCCTATCACATCCCCGCCGCCAGACTGACCGCGTTTTACGCAACGCCGAACACCGGTCAGAATTATGTTCTGGAATGGAACGGCGAAACCGCCGCCGACGGCACACTGCTGCGCTCCGCAGACACCCTGCGCCGCTGTTTTTTGATCGATGAAAACGGCAATCTGGATTCGGTTGCCGCCACCGACCCGGACGAACGCGAAAACATGAGCCGGGTAGAAAACACCTTCGCCATGCAAACGCTGATAAAGGGCGTGATTTTGCCCAAAGTACTGGAGCAGATCGAGTCTTAACGAAAAATAGCCTTTTTTCGGCGCTCTGTTTGCTGTTTCGCATTGACTTTGCCTGTCTTTGATGGTAAAATATAAACAGTTTTTTGCAGCCGGCAAAAACGCTAAGTACCAAAGGAGGAATTCGCAATGGTGGATTCAAGACCCGACGCCAGGACATTGGCTTATATCAATTTATATGCCGTCCTTGGAACGCTGGAAAATTTATGCGAGCTGGATGAAGGCGCGCGGGCGCTTTTAACCAACAAAAAGCCGATCGCAATCGGCTTTCAGGTAAAAGGCGGCCCCTCGGCAACGCTGACCTTTTATCCGAACGGCCGCTGCCGCATGGAAGACGGCCTGACGCACTGCGACATTCTGCTGCCGTTCTCATCCTGCGAAAAGTTTAACGGCATGATCGACGGTACCGTTACCCCCATTCCGTCCAAAGGATTTCAGCACATTAAGTTTTTGCTCAAATGCTTTGTGCCGCTGACGGATCTTCTGACCAAATATATGCGCGCCAAACCCGAGGATCTGGAAGACCCCGTGTTTTTCGACAAGAGCACGACCCTGATGCTCTATACCATCGCGGTCGCTATCGCGCAAATCGGCAATCAGGACGCCATTGGTAAGTTCAGCGCCCACCTGATCCCCGACGGAGACATCAGCGTCTGCATCAAAGACGGCCCCGGCGCAACGATCCGCGTTGAAGACCACCATATGATTACCCTGAAAAAGCCTGCCGCGACCTACCGCGCCGTTATGGAATTCCGTGATATGAAACTGGCGCGTGATTTGTTTGACGGCAATGTCAACGCGGTAGCCTGCATCGGCACCGGTGACATTCGCATGGGCGGCATGATCTCCATGGTCGATAATGTCAACCGCATTCTTGACCGTGTCGCGCTGTATCTTGCTTAAGAAGGAGGAAAATTCCCATGGCTTCCAAAATCAATACCTATGAAAAAAGCCGCGAGTGGTTTGACCGCGCAACCAAAGTCATTCCCTCCGGTGTTTATGGTCATCTCGGCCCTGCCGAAGGCTGCTTCATCCCCGTCAGCTCTTTCCCCCTGATGGGCGACAGAGCGAAGGGCTCTTATTTCTGGGATGTAGACGGCAACCGTTTTATCGACTATATGTGCGCATACGGCCCCAATGTTTTGGGTTATAACGACCCCGATGTGGACGCGGCTGCGCTCGAGCAGGCGAAAAAGGGCAACTGCATGACCTCTCCTTCCTACAAAATGGTAGAACTGGCGGAATTGATGGTGGATACCGTCAACTGTGCCGACTGGGCGTTTTTTGCCAAAAACGGCAACGATGTGACCACCGCTGCCATCATGGCGGCACGCGCCGCGACCCACCGCAAAAAGATCATTTTCGTTAATGGTTTTTATCACGGCGTCGCGCCCTGGACGCAAAAGATCGACTATCCCGGCGTCCTGCCTGAGGATGTAGCGAACAACCTGTATGTTGACTGGAACGATTTTGAGCAGCTTGAAAAAACCGTTGCGGAAAACGAAGGCGAAGTCGCCGCGTTCATTTCCACCCCGTATCTGCACGGCAATTTTGCCGATAATGTTCTGCCTGCCGACGGTTATTGGCAGAAGGTTCGCAAGCTCTGCACCGAAAAAGGCATTGTGCTGATCGTAGACGATGTGCGCGCGGGCTTCCGTCTGGATCTTGCCGGCTCAGATCATTTCTACGGGATCGAAGCGGATATGATCTGCTTCTGCAAAGCGATTGCCAACGGCTGGAATGTTTCGTGCCTGTGCGGTAAGGATTTCCTGAAATCCGCCGTCAGCAGCCTGTCCTATACCGGCAGCTACTGGATGAGCGCCATTCCTTTTGCGGCGGGCATTGCCTGCATCAATAAAATGAAAGAGCTGAACCTGCCGGTTCTTCTGCGTGAAAAAGCGCTGAAAGTCACCGGCGCGCTCAAAGCGGCAGCCGAAAACAACGGGTTTGACCTTCGTGTTTCCGGTGAACCGGCGCTGTTTTATCTGCGCATTGCCAACGATGATTCGCTGGTACTGCATCAGGAGTGGATCTCCGAAATGGTCAAACGCGGCGTCTTTATGACCAGCCACCACAACCATTTCCTGAATGCCTCCCTGACGGACGAGGACATCAAGCAGACCGCAGAGATCGCCGATGAAGCGTTCAAAGCTGTCGCTAAGAATCATCCCGATCTGTTTTAATCTCTTTGTACTCTCCTGCGCCGCGGACGAATTTCCGTTCGCGGCGTTTTTTACAAGGAAAACCTTGACTTTTCCCCCATTTCATAGTAAGATAATAGTGTATTTGCATAAAAATTTCCGGGTGATTTTTCCCGTTTGCGTCACTTCCGCCAAGGGGTTTTCCCGGAAACTATGCCAACATAAGGAGGAATACGCAATATGTCTTTAAGCAAACAGGAATGGCTTGCTCTGGAGAAAAAAGCGCATGAGCTGCGGCTTTTGTGTCTGGACACCACCTCTTGGGCAGGCAGCGGCCACATCGGCGGCGGCATGAGCTGCATGGATCTTTTGACGGTATTGTATCACAAATACATGCGCATCCGTGTAGAGGAGCCCCAATGGCCCGACCGTGACCGGTTCATTCTCAGCAAAGGCCATGCCGGTATCGCCTATGCGCCGGTTCTCTGCGACCTGGGCTTCAACGATCCGGAAATGCTGAAAACTTTCAACCTTTCCGGCTCCAAAATGGGTATCCATCTGGACTCGAACAAGGTCGTCGGCGTTGACGCATCCACCGGTTCTCTGGGACACGGTCTGCCGATTGCCGTCGGTACGGCGCTTGCCGCTCGTGTGCTGGGCAAAGATTATATCACCTACTGCCTTTTGGGCGACGGCGAATGCGATGAAGGCTCCAACTGGGAAGCCGCCATGGCAGCCTCTCACTTCAAAGTAACCAACCTGATCTCCTTTGTTGACCGCAACGAATGTATGATCGACGGCAAAACCGAAGATGTCATGAAGCTCGAACCCTTTACCGACAAGTGGGAAGCTTTCGGCTTTATCGTTAAGGACATTGACGGGCAGAACATCAAAGAGATCTGCGACGCCATTGATTTTGCCCTTGCCAACAAGACCGATAAACCCGTCATGATCATCCTGCACACCAAAAAGGGCGCGGGCATCGATTTCATGGAAGGCAACTATGTCTGGCACTATGGCGCCATCAATGAGGAAAAATACAATCAGGCGAAAGCCAGCCTTGAGAAATATTACGCGGCAAGGGTCGCGAGAGTAGAAAAGGAGGCGCAGTAAGCAATGGCAGGCGCGTTAACTTATACAGCGGTCGATTCGACCTCTTTGTCCACAGCTGAAATTTACGGGCAGGCGCTGGTCGAGCTGGGCAGAGCCCATCCCGAAGTCGTTGCCCTGACCGCCGATCTGGCAAAATCCACCAAGATCGGCGACTTCCAGAAGGAGTTCCCCGACCGTTTCTTCAATGTCGGTATCGCGGAACAGGATATGTTCGGCATTGCCGCCGGCATGGCGAGAGCGGGTCTTGTTCCGTTCCTGTCGTCCTTCTCGGTGTTCACCTCTCTTCGTGCGGCAGATCAGCTTCACACCGACCTTTGCTATCAGAATGTCAATGCCAAGGTCATTGCCACCCATTCCGGCACATCCTTCGGCCAGGCGGGTTCTACGCATCACGCCATCTGTGACTTTGCCGTCACCCGCGGCATTCCCAATCTGACGGTCATCTGCCCGGCGGACGGGTACGAGACTTATAATGCGGTCATGACCGCCTATCAGACCCCCGGTCCGTTCTATATCCGCATCAATCGTGGTTTCGACCGCGTATTGTATAAAGACACCAACTACGGCTTTGAGCTGGGCAAAGCGGTTACGATCAATGAAGGTACGGATCTGACCATCATCGCCACGGGCTCCTGCGTGTTCCAGGCGTTTGAAGCCGCCAAATTTTTGGAAGTCAACGATGGCTTAAAGGTTCGTGTGCTGGATATGCACACCATCAAACCCATCGACCGCGACGCGATTTTGAAAGCGGTTATGGATACCCGCCGTATCATCACCGTTGAAGATCACAACATCATCGGCGGACTTGGCTCCGCAGTGGCGGAAGTGGTCGTGGAATCCGGCAAGGGCTGCGCCTTCAAAAAGCTCGGCATCCCGGATCAGTTCGCCCCCATCGGTCTGCATGAGGATATCATGAGTATGCTCGGCATCGACTCCAACGGCATCATCAACGCGGTAAGAGATCTGATGAAGATGGACTTCGAGGAAGACGACGACTGGGACGACGAAGCCTGATAAACGGAACCGCAGAAAGGAAGAAACAATATGGCATCCAAAGAAGAACTTCTGACCAGTAAAATATTCCTCAACGCGGCTGTCCCGCTTTTGAAGGTCATTGTTGCCGATACGCCCAAGCTCAAAAAGATGTTTGCCACGACCCACTGTATCTATCAGGTCAGCGCGCTGGATCCCGATGCGCCGGGCGGCAAATGGGCAACGCATTTTCAGGTCAATTGCGACGAATGGATCGTGCACTGCAACAAAGTAGAGCCAAAGCCATTTGTGGAATTGGAGTTTAAGAGCGTGGAAGCGCTGAACGCCTTCTTCAAAGGCAAAATCAGCCCGGCGACCATGCCGAAAATGAAAGGCGTTGCCAAGCATCCGGTTTATTTTGTCAATTTCCTGATGGCGCTTTTGAAAATGTCTTCGCTGTTAAGCGCAAACGAAGCGCCGGCTGACGAAGATACCAAACGCCTGATGGTAAAATGTATGTTTTACCTCTTGTCCAGCGGCATCAGCCAGCTGAATAAGAACGGTCACGAAGCGGTGCACGAGTGGGCGCTGAAAAGCCCCGACCGCGTCTACGCCTGGGCGGTTGACAATGAGCCGACGGTTTCCGCGTATATCCGCGTCAAAGCAGGCAAAACCAAAGCAGGCAGAGGCGTCTACAAACGCGCCATGCCCTTCTTTACCATGCGGTTTGACTCTCTGGACAGCGCGCTGGGCATTCTCCTGTCCACCGACGATATGATTGAGTCAACCCAAAAGAAAAAGCTGATTATGGAAGGCGCTCCCGAGTTCGGCGCACAAATCGGCGAATACATGATGCTGGTCGGCGCGATGGCAAAGGGCTGATCGGTCCCCTGCCCCGCCCAAAGGCGTCTGCTTTTCTCAGATTGCTTCTGGTTTTCATAATATGGCAAACTGCCCGTTTCCGGTAATCGGAACGGGCAGTTTGTCATTTCTTTTCTTCTTCTTTTTTGTATTGATCGCCGTAAAAAGCCATCATTTCCGCTTCGATCTGATCGTGCAGCACAGAAGCCAGATTTTTATATTCCTTCCGATCCATGGTCGCGGTGTGAACCGGCGGAAGCACCTTCATGTGCACCGTACCGCCGCGCCATTTGCCGTCCGGAGACGATTCCATATGGATTCCCGTGTCGTAGATCACCACCGGCACAATGGGCGTTCTGTTTTTTTGCGCGATTTTAAAAGCGCCGTTTTTGAACTCCCCCATCACCGGGTACTGACGGGTGCGCGTGCCTTCGGGAAAGATCACCATGCTGATCCCTTTTGCCAGCTGATCGGACGCCTCATTCAGCGAACGAACCGCATCGCGGGGATTGCTTCGATCGACAAACACGCAATCGATCATTTTTGTCCACCCGCGCACCAACGGAATTTTTCCGAGGCTTTCTTTCATGATAAAACCGCAGGGACGATGGCCCTTCACCAGATTCAGCATGACCAGCGCGTCCAGGATCCCGCTTTGGTGATTGGCAACAAAAACCACCGTTTCATCGGGAATGTTTTCCCGCCCCTCGATCTCAAGCGACAGTTTTGTCCAGCGAAGCCCCTCATCGCAAAGCTCATCCACCATGGGGTTCAGCAGTTGGTATTTTTCCTCCTGTTTGCCGGCTTCTTTCAGCTTTTCCAGCTTTTTCAGCGCGGGCAAACGAGACGACAGAAACCATGCGGCATTCGCCACAATACTGAGTTTGCTCAAAATCGCTCGCTCCTTTTTATAGATCAATTATCAGTTCGACCGGGCAATGATCCGAACCGGTCACATCGGATAAAATCGCCGCCTCCCGGATGTGACTGCGCAGGCTGTCGCTGACAAGAAAATAGTCAATGCGCCACCCGGCGTTGGTCTGCCGGGCGTGGAAGCGGTACGACCACCAGCTATACGCGCCCTCCCGGTCGGGATACAGCGTGCGGAAAGTATCCACAAAGCCGCCGTCCTCCAGCAGCCGCGAAAACAATCCGCGCTCTTCATCGGTGAACCCCGCGTTGCCGCGGTTGGTTTTCGGGTTTTTCAAATCGATCTCCTGATGGGCAACATTGAGATCGCCGCAGAAGATCACCGGTTTTTTCGCTTGCAGCGCCGAGAGATACGCAAAAAAATCATCCTCCCAGTGCATCCGATAGGAAAGACGCGTCAGCTCCCGCTGTGCGTTCGGCGTGTAAACGGTCAGGAAATAATACGAAGGGTATTCCAGCGTAATCAGGCGCCCTTCGGTATCATGTTCGGGAATTCCCATGCCGTAAGAGACCGAAAGGGGCTTTTCCTTTGCGAAAATCGCTGTGCCGGAATAGCCTTTTCTTTCCGCATAGTTCCAATAACAAAAATATCCTTCCGGGGCGAAATCCGTCTGTCCTTCCTGCAATTTTGTTTCCTGCACACAGAAGAAATCTGCATCCACATCGCGGAAAAACGCATCAAACCCCTTGTTTCTGGCGGCGCGAAGCCCATTTACATTCCAGGAAATACACTTTTTCTTCATTTTTCCAAATCAATGGCATTGTCGGGATGACAATGACGGCGAACATCCTTTTGCGCAGCGCGCAGCGCCTTAGCGAGTTGATCGGGACAGGAAGTCGGTTTGCTGCCGCAGTGGATATCACTCAGTTTGGCAATCACCTTGTTGACCGGCATTCCTTCCACAAGATGTTCGATTCCCTGGGTGTTCCCCTTACAGCCGCCGACAAACATCACACGGTTCACGGTGTTGCCGTCGTCGGAAATATCAATTTGGATCTCCCGCGAGCAAACGCCCTGCGGCAGAAAGCTGTAAAGCATGGCATTTCACCTCTATTATTGTCCAAGCGCAGAGGAAACAAAGCTCTTTTTCTTTTTGGGTTTATACTTCGGCGGATTTTCCAACCGTTTACGCGCGCTTTTGCTTTTTTCCAGCAATTTATTGACTTCAATCACCGGCTCGACCATCGGATCGCTCAAATAGGGCAGGATATTTTTCATCATGACCGCATCGTTATGGATCGATCCCAAAATGGTCACAGCAATCACATTTTGCGTTTCATTGGTCCCGTTGTCGTAAATATCGCAAAGCTGGTTAAACAGCTTTTTCATCTGCTTTGGCTCATTGTCTCGAATGGTCTGAAGGATCGGTTCGTTGCCGTGGTTCACAAAGAAATCCTCCGGCAAAAACTCACCGTAATCCTCCAGATTTTTCTTGAAAGCCTCTTTCAGAAACGGATACACACCGACAATGCGGCTGCCGAGGGTCAGCGGATCATAATTCATCGCGCCGCTTTTGGCAGCAGATTTGGAAACAGTGGCAGGCATTTTGTTGTTCTTTTTGGCAAGATCTTTTTTGCCGAAATTGTCCTCTATGGTGTCGCAAAGCTCATTGAGAACCGAACGCGTATCCTTTTCGTCATACTCATCCAGCAGCATCAGAGAGGTGGACAGCTTTTTGAACGCCTTGTCGTCCTCATCGGGCGCGTCCGTCTCCCCCAGCAAAAGAAAGATCTTGCCTTCGCTGTACAGAAGGCGCAGCTTGCCGCTTTTGCCCGTATAATCAATAAAACAGGCGTCCTGATTTCGTTCCTTCAACGGCAGAGCGTTGGCTTTCACGCCCTCGGGAAAAACCGGGGAAAAACCGTATTTCTCCATAGAAGCACCCAAACCCTTGTAGAGGGTATTCATGACATCGTTTCTTTCCAGCATGGCGGTTCCTTTCTTACTCAGCCGTTCAGCGCGGCGAAATTGGCTTTGTTGCATTTATACAGGTTTTTATAAACCTGATACTGTTTGTCGTAAATCGGTTTGACTTTGGGGTTCGGAAGATAAGTCTGTTCCGCAGGGATCAGCTTTTTCGCTTCGCCGATATTGTGGATGATGCCAAGGCCGACCGCCACGATCACCGCTGCGCCGACTGCGCCGACATTTTGCGGACTTTTGACCACTTCGATCGTTTTGCCGGTCACATCCGCCAAAATCTGGCAGGTTGCCCGCGACAGAGCGCCGCCGCCGACAAACCGCATGGTATCGCTCACCGGAACTTTCTTGTTTTCCGTTTCGATAAACCAGCGCAGATGATAGCAAACGCCCTCGACCACGGAGCGGATCAGCTCAGACTTACCGGTTTCCAGACTGATATTAAAGAACATTCCTCTTGCGTTGGGATCCTCAAAGGGGCAGCGGTTGCCGTGCAGCCAGGGGGTAAAGATCACGCCGCCGCTGCCGGCCGGCACCTGCAAAATGACATCGGTCATATAATCGTAAAGGCTGGTATATTTTGACTCGTAGCTGTCCGCAACATGGGTTTTTTCCAGATAAATGTCGATCTCGTCCAAAGCCAGATGATCCTTGACCCATTCCAGGCATTTACCGGCGGTTTCCAATTCGGCAAAATAGATGTATTTTCCCGGATCTGCGCCGACGATGGCGGCAATCATGGCGGAAGCGTCTACCACGCTCTTATCCGTCACCGTAGACACCCAGCCGGAAGTACCGGAATAGATATGCGTATCGCCGAGCGCCACCGAACCGGCGCCCACGCCGATCAGCGATGCGTCGCCGCCGCCGCCGAAAACGGCGATTCCTTCGACCAGACCCAGTTCATCCGCCTGTTCCTTGCGCAGGACGCCGACCTGATCGGTACTGGCCTTGATTTGCGGCAGATGATCGAAATTGACGCCGAGCATTTTGCACATTTCACGGCTCCAGCCTTCCCGACCCTTGCGGATATCATAAAGCAGCGTTGCAAAGGCGGAATCTGCGGTCATGACAAATTCACCGGTCATGCGGCAGATCAGGTATTCCTTTACATCCAGCCATTTATAAACTTTTTTGAAATTCTCCGGCTCATGCGCTTCGACCCATTTATATTTCCAGACCGGGTCTTTGACCGAAGCGGCAACCGCGCCTGTGATCTGCAAAGATTTCAGCAGTTTGGGAATGTTGGCGCCGGCAATTTGCGGCCCGTAAGCGATTCCCTTTTTCAGCTCTTCCCTTGCGCGCTGATCCATATAGCTCATGGCGCGGCGAACAGGTTTCCCCTCTTTGTCCACCAGCACCAGACCCTGCATTTGTGAGCAGAAGGAAATGCCTTCGATCTGCGTCGGCTGAATGCCGGCCGTCCCCAAAGCGATGCGCGTCGTCGAGCACATGGCGCTCCACCACTCGTCCGGATCCTGTTCCGCGCCGCCGTCAGGAAAGACAAAAAGCTGATAGCCCGCCGAAGCAAAGCCCATGATCTCCACCTGATCCGACAGAGCGAACACACAGCATTTGACGCCGGTGGTGCCGATGTCATAAGTAATCGCATACTTTTTTTCCATATCTATCACAGCCTTTTTCAAAGAATTTCAAATCAAAAAAAGCAAAGCGCTTTCGGAAACCGTTACATATCCCGTCTGCCTTCCATCGCCCGGGAAAGGGTGACCTCATCGGCATACTGCAAATCGGAGCCGACGGGGATCCCGTAAGCCAAACGCGTCACCTTGACAGCAAAGGGCTTGATCAGCCGCGACAAATACAACGCGGTTGTCTCGCCTTCGGTGTCGGAATCGGTCGCCATAATGACTTCCTTCACACCGCCCGCAGCGATACGCGCCATCAGTTCCTTGACGGTGATCTGCTCCGGACCGATGCCGTCCAGCGGGGAGATTGCGCCGTGCAGCACATGGTATACGCCCCGGAACTCCCGGGTGCGTTCGATCGCCAATAGATCCTGCGGCTGCTCTACCACGCAAATGGTTCCGTGGTCGCGCCGTCCGTCGGCACAGATCGGGCAAATTTCTTCTTCGGTCAAATCACAGCAAACCGAACAGCGCCGCACCTTTTCGCTGGCGTCCAGAATCGCCTGCGCCAAAGCCGCCGATTCTTCCTTCGGCAGGGAAATGATGTAATACGCCATACGCTGAGCGGTCTTTCTGCCGATTCCCGGCATACGGGAAAATCGATCCGCCAATCTTTTCAGCGCCGTTGAACCCTGCGCCATCGGGCGTCCCTCCTTTCGCTGTCCATACGCAAAGAAAATGCGCCGGCTCAGAACAAACCGGGAATAGAGGGCATCCCTTCCGTAAACTTGCTCATTTCGCGGTCCATGGTTTCACTCGCCTTGCGAAGCGCTTCATTGGCGCACGCCAGCACCAGATCTTCCAGCATATCCGTTTCTTCGGGATCAACCACTTCCGGCTTGATTTTGACCGAAAGCAGCTCGTGTTTGCCGTTGACCGTAATTTCCACGGCGCCGCCGCCGGCAGAAGCGGAAAACTCCGTGTTCTCGACCTCTTCCTGCTTCTTCTGCATATTTTCCTGCATTTCCTGAATTTTCTTCATCATGTTCGCCTGGTTGGGCGCGCCGGGAATTCTTGCTTTCATGGAAAAAATCCTTTCTGATACCGTTTTTATTTATACGATTTTCATGCGCAGGTCTTTGCCGGTTACCGAATGGATGGCCTGTTGTAAAACCTTGCGCATTTCCTCACTTTTTGCAACGATCGAATGGAACAGCGGGTTGATCGAAGAAACAACCAGCGTATTCCCGTTCAATACCGCGCTGGAACCGTCTACCAGCCCGATCATCGGCGGAGAGATCCGTTTGGCTTCGGCAATGACCGCAGCCCACTGCGAAAACGCGCCGTCCTGCAACCGAACTTTCCCTTCGGTGCCGGAAGCCGGTTCCTGTTCCGCTTCCGTAAAAGGCAGTCCCGCCCCTTCAAAAGGCGGCGGCATCGGCTCGTCGTCCGCTTCCTCAAAGGGCATTTCCGCCCCTTCAAAAGGCGGCGGCATCGGTTCGTCGTCCGCTTCCTCAAAAGGCATTTCTGCGCCTTCAAAAGGCGGCGGCTTCGGTTCGTCGTCCGCTTCCTCAAAAGGCATTTCCGCCCCTTCAAAAGGCGGCGGCACCGAATCGCCCTCCGCTTCCCCAAAGGGCCGTTCCGCGCCGGCAAAGGGCCGCGGCATCGACTCGTCGACCGATCC
>CALWIU010000009.1 GCA_944380845.1 uncultured Clostridia bacterium
CCGCGCATCTGCCGCGCATCAATACCATACAGGATCATGAACTGCGCGCACTTGCTGAATCTTTCGGCGTTGCATACCGAAAAGATTTTTTAAGCGAATAAACAGCAAAAAGAAAGCCGGATGAAAAAAGCCGCTCTTTTATCCGGCTTTTCTGTTTTTTTCTTATTTTTGCACCCTTGCAAAACAAATACGCTTCTGATATAATATTTTTACCAATCGTCGTATGATTTCCGGCCAAACGCGCGTCGGACAGGATACGACACAAAAGATATGCGGGTATGGCGGAATTGGCAGACGCGCAAGATTTAGGATCTTGTGCCGCAAGGTGTGCAGGTTCGACCCCTGTTACCCGCACCAGAACAACCGACAGTTAGCAAAAAGCAACTGCCGGTTGTTTCCTTTTTATATTTATAACCAAACAGGAGAAACCGCTTCCGTAAAAATCTTTTCCCCTTTTTTCCTTTTTCTTAGTCAAAAACGCAGGGGAAATTCTTTTATTGACATGAAGAACACAAAAAACTGACAGATTGCCCAAACATCCGACCCTTTTAAGCCGACAGATTCCGCAACGGCATTTCGCTATACTGTATAGGAATCAATGAGATCATTTGCCGAAAAAAGAAGGGATCGGACATGCCAAACGAAAAGAAAAAAAAACTCCTTGAAAAAATTTCCCTGCCGCCCGAAATCACAGAGGTGCTGCGCGTTACGCTGACCTATGTCGGTCTGTTTGTCGGCGGACTGATATTGTCGCTCGGGGACTTGTTTTCCGGTCTGTCCCCCTTCGGCGCTGCCTTCGCGCTCAGTGTGCCGCTTTCGTATTTGCCGGCTGCGGCGGGCGGCGCGATTTTGGGGTATCTCATCAGCGAAGAAAGCACCGGCGTTGTGCGATACGCCGCCGCGTTAATCATTGGAGCGATTATCCTGTTCACCGTACAGCATCTGCTGTCACGGAAGTACAAGCCCTCCTTTGCCGCCATCGTTACCAGCGTTTGTCTGAGCGCTACCGGCATTGCCGTTGCCATCGGGGCGTCACAAAGCGCCGCCGACATTTTACTGTACATAGCCGAAGGGATCCTCGGCGGTTGTTACTGCCTGTTCTTTCAATACGCCGCCCGTATCCTGTCTCAGATTCGGGTTCGCCGTTTATTAAAAAGTGTTGAATGGATCTGTCTGCTGCTGGCGGCGGCTGCCTTTCTGGTTGCGGTCAGTCCGCTGACTGTTTTCGGCGTTTCCCCGGCGCGGCTGCTCTGCGCTTTCGCCATTTTATTATGCGCCTGCTTTGGCGGAGAAACGGCGGGCGCCATCGCCGGAATCTGTTTCGGCTGTGTTATGGGGTTTGCCGATCAAACCATTCTGCTCGGCGGCAGTTGGGCGCTCGGCGGTCTGGTTGCCGGGCTTTGCGCCAAAAACGGAAGATTTTCCTGCGTGATCGGATTTCTTCTTTCGCACGCAGTGGTTTTGCTGTTTGCCGATGAAGGGAATTTTCTGGTCTATTCCGCCATCGAAGCCGGCATCGCTTCCATTGCCCTTCTGGTTCTGCCGAAAAAAGCGTGCGATTATTTTGCTTCCTATTTCGTACATCCCGGCGCCACCCCGGAAACAGACAGTATGCGTGAACTGCTCAGCGAAAAGCTGCATGCCGCCTCCGCCACCGTTTATGAGGTGTCCGGATCGGTGCGGGCGGTATCCCGGGCGCTGGCAGGCATCAGCAAGCGGAAAGAAAAAGAAGTATATGCGCCGGTCAAGGATGCGGTTTGCCGCCATTGCAGCCGCATGAACAGGTGCTGGGAATATAATTTTGAAAACACGCTGGATGCTTTTAACCGGATGATCCTTTGCAGAAAGAACGGAGAAATGCCGGGGCGTGACAATTTACCGCCGTATTTTGCCTCCCACTGTACCAGCGTGGAAGAACTGATCGAGTGCTTCAACACCTGCTATTCCGCGCGGGAATTTCAGGATGCGGCAGAAACCAAAATCGCAGAAGCGCGTTCCGTTGCCGCCGATCAGTTCACTTCTCTTTCGGTCATGCTGGAAAATCTCGCCGAAGAATTGCAGCGGGATGTGATCTTTGCGCCGGAAACAGCAAAAAAAGCGGCGGGCGCCGTAGAAAGCGAAGGCATTCAGGTTTTGGACTGTCTCTGCATTATCAACGAAGGCGGATATGCGATTTTACAGGTATTCTGTGCCCCTGCACGCAAAAAAATAAGCGCCTCTGCCCTGGCGAAATCTGTTTCCGAGGCGACCGGTATTGCCTTTGATCCGCAGGTTATCGGCAGAAGCAGCGGTGAAAAAATTCTTTTGCTTTTCTGCGAATGTCCGCCCTGCATGGTGCAGGCGGCGGCAAGCCAGTTAACCGGCGAGGGAGAAAGCGTTTGCGGCGATGCCTATGATTATTTCAATGACGGCAGAGGACATTATATCATGATTTTAAGCGACGGCATGGGAACCGGAAGCCGCGCCGCCGTAGACGGAACCATGACCACCGGACTTGCAGGAAAACTGATTCGAGCGGGGTTCAGCTTTGAATGCGTGGTCAAAACCGTCAACTCCGCACTGATGGTAAAATCGAAAGACGAATCTCTCTCTACGCTGGACATCATCAGTATTGACCTGTTTAACGGCGAAGCGACATTCTACAAAGCGGGAGCCGCAGCCTCCCTGATTTGCCGCCGGGGGAAAACGATCCGTGTCGAGCGTTCCTCCCTGCCGCTGGGTATTTTGCGGGATGTGGAGTTTGAACGGGTAACCGGAAAAATCGGCGACGGCGATATGCTGTTGATGATGAGCGACGGCGCCATGAGCATTCCGCCTGATGAGCTTCGCCGCTGTCTGACGGAATGCGCCGAAAATCCGCCCGCCGAGATTGCCGCAGCCGTAACCAATCTTGCCAAAGAGTACGCACCCGCCCGAAGCGACGACATCACGGTCCTTGCTGCGGTGATCCGTAAAAAAGCATCCTGAATCATCCTGTAAAACAAGAGGGAACGGCAAAAAGCTGCCGTTCCCTCTTGCAAATTTAGCGATAGTCTTTTTTCTCAACCAAAAACTTCTTTTCCTCCGGTTTCAAGTCCAAACCGATGGTGCCGCCGGGATTCATCAGATAATCCGGATCAAAATAATTTTTCAAGGCCTTCAAAACGCCGTATTCCTTTTCACCCAGATACCCTTCCAGCCAGGGAGCAAACATTTTTCCAATGCCATGATGATGGCTGATTGCCGCGCCGGATTTTTGAATCGCATCCAAAATCGTGGTATGGTAGCGTTTGAATTCCGCAGAATCATTCATCTTCGTAATAAAAATGAAGTACAAGTTGGCTCCCTGCGGGTAACAGTGAGACATATGTGTGGTAACGACCGTATTGGGCAGTGCGTGGCAGACCGCACGCACATCCCGATGAACCTGCGCCATATTGGACCAGTTTACCGTACACTCCAGCGTGTCGGTGGTTACGCTGAAATCCATCAGCGTATCGCGCAGATACGGATCATTAAAGCGGCCCTTCTCCCAGCTTTTGGTGACATATCCGGTCATTGGCATGGCGCCGTACTTACGGGCAATGCGGGCAATGTTTTTCGCTACATTTTTGGAAAAGCCCTTTTCGCCATCGGTAAAGCCCAGGAACATACAGCGCTGCATATCCTGAAAACCAAGTTTATCCAGCAGAGGAGCCAGCGGCGTTTCATCCACATTATACAGTTTCAGCATCAGGTTTGTCTCTTCCGGATCGGAAAGACGGAAAACCGACGAATATCCGCACTCGTGCTGCATCATTTCCCGTGCGGCATCCATGGCAATTTCCCAGTTTTTAAACATATAGGAAAAGCGTTTCCTGTTTTCCGGCATCCAGCGGAAGACTTTTAAGGTGACCTCAGTCAGAACGCCGAAAGTTCCTTCGCTGCCCATCATGATCTGATTCAAATCGGGGCCGGTGGCTTCACGGGGATAATGGCTGGTCACGATTCTTCCGATGGGCGTAGCATATTTCTGCCCCATAACGATATCGGCAATGGTGCCGTAATAGGTGCTGTTCTGTCCTGCGCCCCGGGTCACGACCCAGCCGCCGACGCTGCTGTATTCAAAAGACTGAGGAAAATGACCACAGGTATACGGCCGTTTCGCTCCGAAAAGCGTCGGCGCATTATGCAGCGTTTCTTCCAGCTTTGGCCCGGACATTCCCGCCTGAACGGTGATCGTCTGATCTGTTTCGTTAAAACTGATTACCTTGTTGAAACGCTTGCGCATATCCAGCGAAATGCCGCCTTTAACAGCTTCAACGCCCCTTGTGACGCTGCTGCCGCCGCCGTAGACATAAACAGGCAGCTTTTCCTTGACGGCATAGGCAACGATCTGTTCAACCTGCTCGGTGGTATCGGGGTACACCACCACATCGGGCAGATTTTCAATTTCCTTATGCCGCAGCCGCAAAAGGTCATAAGCCGTACAGCCATAAGCCACGGCAAGGCGTGGATAATCAGCGGTGGTAACAAACTCTTTGCCGACGATTTTTTCCAAGGCTGCCAGATGCTCCGGAGCGATTTTTGACGGATAGGCGGACAAATCCACTTGATCGAAACCAATGTCATCGGTATAATCCCGGAAATCATCATCGGTCATATCAAACCGCTCTTTCATCAGCTTATAAAGAGACTCTTTCGGGTATTTGAAAAATTCCGGGTCGCCCCAGCGAAAAATCGAACGATAGCTGCCCTCGGGGGCGGGTGTCAGCAACCATTTCGGTTCAAAGCCTTTATACGGTTTGTTACTCATCTTTCAAATCTCCTTTGGTAAATTTTATAATCTTTTTATACAGCGGTTCCAAATGGGCAAAGATTTTCCGGTACGCGCCGTAATACAGTCCCATATAAATATGATGCACATCCTCGCGCGGCTGAAAACAATCCTTCACATGAACCATATGCGCAATGGCGTCGTCATAATCCCGGAACTCTCCTTTGGATAAAAACGCAACCATGGCGGCGCCCACGGATGACGCCTCGTGCGTCTGAATGCGTTTGACCGGTCTGCCGAAAATGTCGGCTGTGATCTGACAGACGATATCGCTTTTGGCGCCGCCGCCCGCAACAAACAGCTCATCAACCTTTTTATGCGAGCGTTTTTCCATAATATTCAGAGAATGGAAAAGCTCAAATACAATTCCTTCTATAATCGCGCGGTAAAAATGATAGTGCGTATGGTAATCCGCAAAGCCCAGAACCGCGCCTTTGGAGGTCGGGTTTTTGATGCCGGGTGTCCAATACGGCTGCAAAAGCAATCCGTTGCAGCCCGGAGGAATGCGCTCGATCTCGTGATCGAGAATCGATTCCGGCGAGCAGCCGCGCTTTTCCGCTTCTATCCGCTCTTCTGCGCCAAATTCCCGGACAAACCATGAAAGCAGCCAGAAACCGCGATACAATTCAATTTCCGGATTATACAAATGATTGGGAACCGCCGGATAAGCAGGCAGATACTGCTGCGGCTCAAAATATTTTTCTACCGCCATTTGTATGGTCGCCGTGGTACCGTAAGAAATCGCGGCGCGGTTTTCCTTGACAACGGAAAGGCCGAGCGTTTCACAGCCTTTATCGGAACCGGTCGCAATCAGCGGCAATCCCTCCGGCACACCGCTTTTTGCACTGAAGGAAGCGGTGATCTTGCCGATGATCTCTCCGGATTTGACCGGACAAATCAGTTTTTCTTCCTCAACATCGGTAATACAGCGGGTAAAATCGTTCTTTTTCTTCCACACTCGTTTTTTGGAATCAAAAGGGATATGCCCGATCATATTGGCCTCAGAGTCCGTCAAAACGCCGGTCAGTTTATAATTCAGGTAAGTGGGAAGCATGACATATTTGTCAGTCTTTGCCCAAATCTCGGGCTGACTCTGCTTCAGCCAATTGGCAACCGTTTCCCGATACAGGGTTTTGGTTGCGCTTTCCATGCCGGCGATTTTAAACAATGCAGACTTCCACAGCGGGAAGGGATGGTCAAATTCCGCTTCTCGCCTGTCCAGCCACAGGATCATATCCCGCAGCGGCTCTTTGTTCTTATCCAGACACAGCACCGTATCGCGAATGACGGTCAAGGTAACGGCAATGATATCCGGCAGGATCTCCTGGTTGCGGCCGCAGATCTCGCGCGCCAACAGGCAAATGCGGTCATAATAAAAATCCGGCCGCTGTTCCGCCCATCCGGGATTGCGCGAATAATAGGGCTGCGCATATTTTTCCTGCGCGTAATCGGCAAAACTGCCGTCTTTGCGTACCAACAGACAGCGCGCACTCTGTGTGCCGATATCAAAGGTCAAAACCAGCGGTTCGCCCATTTTATCCCTCCCGTTTCTCATGCAGCAGCAAATCGCTTTCCGATATCACATTGACGGAAAGACCCAGCACATTTTCAATGACCGTTTCGCCGCGAGCGACGGGTTTGGTCAAGGTCACCTTTTTGATCTCGCGCATAACATCAAAAATACGGTCTTTGGGGATCTCTGCACTGACGCGAACCGGCAGAACCGGCGCATCGGGGAAAGAGGTTCGCACCGTTGTGCAAATCGTGCGCATCGGGTGCAGCATCTCTGACACAGCAAAGGCTTCGCCGCGTTTACAAGCGTTGCCGGTCACCGTGATAGAATCCCCTTCGCCGTCTACACGCAGGCTGCACCCCCGCGGACAGACGATACAGGTCAGCTCAGTCATCGTCCTTCACCTCGATTTCCAGACGGATATCCGAATTCTTTCTGATTCCGTAAGACGAAAAATCCAGCGTCAACCGCTCCATTTCCGGCGGACGAAGGAAGCGGTATTTTTTTGCGAACACCTCTTTGCCGTCCACCGTCAGAGTCAGGCGGCAGTCGTTCAGCACATCACGGCTGCGGAAATACAGGACGATTTCGCTGTTGTCTGCCTGCAAATTCAGCTTCTGCGGGACACAATATAACAATTCCTTTCCTGTGTGAATATCCACCCAGTCCCGGCTTTGTCCCCGGTACAACGCGGCATTTTTACCCGCCAGCTCCCCGCTTTCCGAAACATAATCGACCAAATCGTTCACATGAAGGGCATTGCCGCACGAAAAGATACCCTCCTGACTGCTCATAAGCTGTCCGTCGCAGATCGGGCCTTTTGTTGCCGCTGACAAGGAAACACCCAGTGTTTCCGCCAATTCATTTTCCGGGATCAGTCCCACCGACAGAATCAATGCGTCGCAGTCAATGATCTGTTCGGTGCCCGGGATCGGCGTCATCGATTCATCGACCCGGCTGATTTCCACCTTTTCCAACCGATCCTGACCGAAAACCCGTGTAACGGTATGGGACAGATACAGCGGGATCTGATAATCATGCAGGCATTGATGAATGTTTCTTGTCAGCCCGGAAGGCGTGGACTTCGCCTCATAAACCCCAATGACTTCCGCGCCTTCCAGCGTTAATCGGCGCGCCATTATCAGACCGATGTCACCGCTGCCGAGAATCACACATTTTTTTGCTGGCAGTTCGCCTAACAAATTTGTAAAATGCTGTGCTGTACCTGCGGTAAAGACCCCGGCGGGGCGGGTGCCGTGAATCGCGACCTGCTTAGCGGTGCGTTCGCGGCAGCCTGTCGCCAGCACCAGCGTGCGGGACTGAACTGTCTGCACCCCGTCCCGGCTGACCAGCGTCACAGCAAAGCCGCCGTTCATGCGCTTGATCCTTGTCACAAAAGTCAAAACGCGGATTTCACAGTCGGTTTTTTCCACTTCATCCATAAAGCGTTCGGCATATTCCGGACCGGAGAGTTTCTCCCCGAATCGCACCAGACCGAACCCATCGTGAATGCACTGTTTGAGAATGCCCCCCAAACGCGCTTCCCGTTCGATCAAAAGCGTTTTTGCACCGTTTTGACAGGCGGAGATCGCCGCCGCCAGCCCGGCAGGTCCACCGCCAATGATGGTAACATCATAGTTTTGCATAGCCGATGTCCCTTTCTGTAAGTAGTCTCTCTTATATTTTTCCGTAAGTAATAACCGATTCTGCTGAAGATTTGCGGACTTCGGAAATCGGAATGCCGAACTCATCGGCAATGATCTTCGTGACCAAAGGAGAACAGAACCCACCCTGGCAGCGGCCCATGCCCGGGCGAACTCGTTTTTTGACCCCGTCCACCGTGGGCACACAGATTGGAGAACGCAAGGCGTCCAAAATTTCACCCTTGCTGATTTCCTCACAGCGGCAGACAATCACGCCGTAATCGGGGTTTTGGCGAATCAGTTCCGCCCGTTCTTCATCGCTCATGTCCCGCAGAACCGGAATGCCTTTGCGGTGCGGATCATACTTTTCATTCTTTTCCACCGGCATTTGCTTTCTCAAAAAGGCGACAGCCATTTGCTCGATATCCAGCGCAACGGCAGGCGCGGTCGTCAGTCCCGGCGACTGTATTCCGGCGCAATGAATGATATTTTCCGTGCGTCGACCCGGTTCAATAATAAAATCTTCTTCAAAAGTCGGGGCGCGCACTCCGGTAAAATAGGTAATAATATCCCGCTGGGTCAGCTTGGGCATGGTTTTGGTCTGTTTGTCAAACACGGTTTCGATACTCTCTTTGCGTGTGGCGGTGTTTTCCTTTTCCCATGTTTCGACAGCATCCGGTCCAACCAGTAAATTATCATGAACGGTATGCAGGATGCCGCCGCCCTTTGAATGGGTTTTGCTGGCGCTCAGCTCTTTGATCGATGCAATCGAGTGCATCAAAACCCCGGCTTTGGTATCCAAAATGGAATTGGTGCCCCGACGCGGATGGATGGAAAAGAACCGGTCATCTGCCATGGCGGCAACATCATCGGCAAAGACCCCGGCGGCATTGATCACCAACTTTGGATAAATGGTCCCGCGATTGGTGCTGACGCTGACGATTTTGCCGTTTTCCACCTGCATAGCGGTCACCGCCGTGTTCAGTGATACCCGCGCGCCGTTTTGAACGGCATTTTCCGCATAGGCAATGGTCAACCCGTAAGGACAGACACACCCCGAAGAGGGATTGGAAATGGCAAACCGAAAACGCTCTGAAAAATTTGGCTCGCGCATTTTCAGTTCTTCGCCCGAAATCAGTTTCGTATCCTCAATGCCATCGTGATATTTGCGCCACAAACAGTACAGCCCAACCAAAGGTTTTAAATACCCCTTGTCAAAACAGACATACTGTCCGACCCGTTTAAACGGGACATCCAGCTCTTCGCAGATCCTGCCGTACATGGCATTGGCACGGCGGATATAATAATGCTTTAACGATCCTTTGCCCAAATCGATTCCCGGATGAACCTCGCCGTCGTTGCGTCCCGACGCCTGAAGTGCCAGGTCGGCTTCCTTATCCACCAGCAGGACATCCAGCTTCCACTTGGTCAGCTCCCGCGCAATGGAAACACCGGAAATACCGCCGCCGATAACCAGAACATCGGGGGCGTCGCCCTCCAGCGCCGTATCACGCAGGGAGGGCAGTCGGGGCGAAGCCGGTTTGACTTCGCGGCAGACAATATCATTGACCACATGGGTTTTGCTGTATTTATCCGCTGCCAAATCACAGGCGGCAACAACCTGCTGCCAGGTGTCCAGCGTACCGCTGACGATCCGGCAGCCATCGCGCTCCTCACAGCGAACCGCGCCGCCGAAGCGCTTTTGCAGATTTCGGTTGATGTGCTCTATTCGTTTCATAAACGACCGCTCCTTCCGGATTCCATCAGTCGGTCAATCGACTTAACTATCTGTATCATACACCCATCGACAATAATTGTCAATAGTTAATAAATTTTTTATAATAACAGCAAACAATTTATTTGCCTTTCAGTTTCTCCGCTCCTTGCCGGCTGTCAGCCGGCGGCAAGATGCCCATTTTGCCAAACGGAACCCTTTTGCACTTTCTGTCACAGCGTATGTATCTTTTTCAAAAGGAATGCGATTTTTGTTTTCGCCCCATAACAAAAAAAAAACCGGAGAAACCACAGCGGTTTCTCCGGCTGATTTTTTTTACTTTTCGTTATCTTTTTTGATTGCCATGATTTTTTCCATCACCGGAAGCAAGTCGTCGTTATCGAACAATTCGATCATTCCCTTGTCGCAGGCAGCGGCAAATTTCGGATTGATCGGCAGACGGGCAACACAATCGATATGATGTTCAGCGGCGATTTGCTCAATATGGCTTTCACCGAAAATCGAATGCTTTTTGCCGCAGTCGGGGCACTGGAAATAGGACATGTTTTCCACCAGCGCCAGAACGGGGATGTTCATCATATCCGCCATTTTTACCGCTTTTTCCACAATCATTGACACCAGATCCTGCGGGGAAGTGACAATCACAACGCCGTCCACCGGAATGGACTGAAACACCGTCAGCGGAACATCACCGGTTCCCGGCGGCATATCAATGAACAGGATGTCCTCATCCTTCCAGATCGCATCCGTCCAGAACTGCTTCACCGTTCCCGCGATCAGCGCCCCGCGCCAGATGACAGGATCGGTTTCGTGTTCCAATAAAAGATTCAGCGAAACGATATCGATCCCTGTTTTGCTTTGGGCGGGGAAGAAGCCAAACTCCGACCCGGTCAGTCTCTCGTGAACGCCAAACGCTTTCGGGATAGAAGGACCGGTAATATCCGCATCCATAATGGCGGTTTTGTTGCCGCTGCGCTGTGAAAGCACAGCCAGCATGGAAGTTACCAGAGACTTACCGACGCCGCCCTTGCCGCTGATGACGGCAATTACTTTTTTAACGCTGCTTAATTCATTGAGGCTGTCCTTCTGCGGCGCTTCGCGATCCGAACAGCTCTGTGAACAGCTGGCGCAATCATGATTGCATTCGCTCATATTAAATCTTCGTCCTTTTCTTCATAGTAATAGGTTTCAAACGCAGCATTTTCCGCGTTGTAATAAAAGAACTCGTCATTGGTCATATCCACAAAATATGTACGCAGAATTCTTAGCACGCCGCCGTGCGCAACCACCAAAAGATCGGTATCAGCGTTGGCGGACAGCACTTCATCCAGACAGGTATACACCCGTTGGGCAGTATCCAGCATCGATTCTCCGCCGGGATAGCGAACGGCAAAATTATGCTTGGTTTGCAGAAACCCCGGGGTCAGCCGATCCATTCCCTCAAACCGGCCGTAATCCTGCTCTCGCAGACGCGGGTCGGTCACAAGCGGAATCGATAAAAACTCTGCGGCGATGCTCGCTGTATGCAGCGCGCGCTTCATATCCGAGCAGATAACCATCCGCGGCGGTCGGGGAAGAGCCGCCAGCTTTTTTGCCAGCGCTTCCGCCTGACAAACACCCGTTTCGTTCAGGTCAACATCGGTCACACCGCTGATCTCATTGTGTTCATTCATTTCGGTTTGACCATGACGGGCAGCATATATCAGCAAAAAATCCACCACCTGACAGACAGAAAGCGGCAGTCATTTGCCGCAAATCTGTTTTTTTCAGTTCTTGTCTTCGGTTGCCGCCTGCTGTTCGGTGCTGAAAATTTTGACTGAATAGGAGCTGCCTCCCATATCCGCCGCGACAGAAACCACAACCGAACCATCGGAAAGGATGGCGGGTGCAAACACCCGGGCAAACATATCATTATAATAGCAGCCGCAGGCACCATCCGTTTTACCAAGAACAATGGCTGCCTTCCCGTCGGAAAGCCCACGCAGGAAAACATTGCTGCCGTCGGTCACAAACAGGTCAGGCGTAAAGCCGTTGGTGTTTTCAACCGAAAGG
>CALWIU010000010.1 GCA_944380845.1 uncultured Clostridia bacterium
TTATTTTCCGTTTTTATCCCGCTCACGGATCACAAAGCGCGTTGGGGTTCCTTCCAAGCCGAACACCGCACGGATTTGATTGTCCAGATAGCGCTGATAGCTGTAATGGAACAAATCTTTTTTATTGACAAAGCAAACGAATGTCGGCGGTCTGGTTGAAGCCTGCGTGATATAATAAATTTTCAAGCGTTTGCCCTTATCTGTTGGCGGCTGGACGCGGGCTTCCGCCGCCGCTAAAACATCATTCAGTTTTCCTGTAGAAATACGCATGGCGTTCTGTGTATTGACATACTGAATCAGATCAAACAACCGGTTCAGCCGCTGACCGGTTTTTGCAGAAATAAAAATGATCGGCGCATAAGACATGAAGGAAAAATCATTCATCAGCTTTTTGCGGTAGCTGTCCATGCTTTTATCATCTTTTTCATAAGCATCCCATTTATTGACCGCGATAATGCAGGCTTTTCCCTGCTCGTGAGCAATGCCGGCAACTTTTGAGTCCTGTTCGGTGAAGCCGACAACAGCGTCAATCATAATAACACAAACATCTGCGCGCTCAACCGCGGCAACGGCCCTTAATACGCTGTATCGCTCGATTTCGTCATCTACCTTCGATTTTCTGCGCAGCCCCGCCGTATCGATAAAGATATACTTCTGATCTTTAACGGTCACTTCAGTATCAGCAGCATCGCGGGTGGTTCCGGCGATATCCGAAACAATCATGCGCTTTTCGCCGCAAACCGCATTCACTAAGGATGATTTACCGACATTGGGCTTGCCGATCACGGCAACTTTAATGGCATCCGGATCGTCCGGTTCTTCCGTTTGTTCCGGAAACAGCGCGCAAACGGCATCCAAAAGATCCCCCGTGCCATGACCATGGACGGCTGAAACAGCAATGGGGTCGCCCAATCCGAGATTATAGAATTCATAAAACTCCGGATCCGGTTCGCCGACTGAGTCACATTTATTCACGCAAAGCACCACCGGTTTGTTGCTCTTCATCAGAAGCTGCGCTACTTCTTTATCTGTTGCAACGACACCGGATCGAATATCCGTAACAAAAATAATGACATCAGAATGATCGATAGCCGTCTGCGCCTGAGCGCGCATCTGCCGAAGCAGAACATCATCGGAAAACGGCTCAATACCACCGGTATCCACAATCATAAAAGTTTGATTGCGCCAATCACAGTCGGCATACAGACGATCTCGCGTTACACCGGGACGATCGTCAACAATTGCAAGCCGTCTGCCACATAATTTATTAAAAAGCGTTGATTTGCCGACATTGGGTCTGCCGACAATCGCAACAATTGGTTTTGCCATATCTGCACCTCACAATCCCAAAATCGCATTCAAAAGCGCAGCACCGTCGGTCTCCGGGATGACTTGTACGCGCATATGCGTTTCCGCTTCAACCTGTTCAAGGGTAACATCATCAAGGAAAACCGGTTCTGTTTCGCTTTTCAGCATCGCGGAAGTCAAAAGAAGCGTATCAGCGGGCTGCCTGTACTGCTTCAGCGCCGCAAGAAGATCTTTTCCGGTAATCAGTCCAGCAACGGTCACGCTGGAACCGAAAAAATGATTTTCAACAGCTATCACATCGCAGGACACGGAAGGAAATTTATCCTTTACCGCCTGTGCCAGCGAATGCAGAAGCGGATATGCCAGCACCCCGGTGGCAATCAATGTTTTCTGCGGTCGCGGCGTCATGTGACTGCCTTCTGCTAAAGCACTGAAAAAAGAGTCCCTCAGCATCGCCCATAAGCCGACACCATTCTCGAGCTGCGAAAAATCATCATAAAAATCAGAGTCGGGGACATCGAAACCCGCAAGGAGATAAAATTCATCCGCAGGATAACATAGCTTTCTGCCGTTAAAATAAGAAAAATGCTCATTAAAGGCTTGAATGATTCGCAAAACCTCTCGAGCGGAATCACGATTATAGGATTCAATTTCTGGCAATCCTGATCGATAAGCAGTTAAACCAACAGGAACGGCGGCAATACTCTGCACCGCCGGATATCGCTTAGAAAGCTCATCCAGTGAAAAATCAAGAGCAGCGCCATCGTTGATTCCCGGACAAAGGACAAGCTGCGTATTCATCTGTATGCCGGCATCACAAAAACGATCAATGATCGAAAGCACTTGTCCTGCCTTGGGGTTCCCCATCATCTTGACGCGCAAATCCGGATCCATCGTATGCACCGAAATATTGATCGGGCTGATGTGCAAATCAATAATGCGCTGCACTTCCCTTTCGCTGATGGCGGTTAGGGTAATATAATTACCGAAGAAAAAGGATAGCCGTGAGTCATCGTCCTTAAAATACAGGCTGTCACGCATTCCCGGCGGCATTTGATCGACAAAGCAGAAAATACAGCGATTCCGGCAATGCTGTTTTTGATCCATCAAATAAGTGTCAAAACACAAGCCAAGGCTGTCAACATCAGGCAAATGTCGAATTTTTCGGTGTTTTTCCTTGCCTTTATCCGTCAGATAACGAAGCGAGAGATTTTCAGCATTCGCATAAAACCGATAATCCAGCACATCGTAAATATCATGACCGTTGATCGACAACAGCGTGTCGCCGCCCTTGATTTTCTTTTTATCAGCAAAGGAACCCGGCTCAACCGATTGAATTTTAACAGGCAAAGAAACACCCCCATTCATGCAAAGTTCCACACATGGGAAAAGGCGGGGAAGGATCACTTCTCCGCCTGTAAAACACTGTAGGGATTTTATTCCTCAACGGTGATAACCTGACGACCATTGTACTGACCGCAGGTGCCGCACAATCTGTGGCTTCTCTTATAAGCGCCGCAGTTCGGGCATTTTTCGATAGCAGGAGCATCCAGTTTCCAAACATTGGATCTTCTTTTATCTCTTCTTGCGTGAGAAACGCGTCTTGCAGGTACTGCCATAATTTTAATCCTCCTGTGATTTATCCATAGAATCGTCAAGAAGCTGCCGCAAGGCGGCAAGCCTGGGATCCGAAGGCTTTTGACAGTCGCAGTCACTCAGATTGCGATCCACGCCGCAGATCGGACAAAGCCCTTTGCAATCATCGCGGCACAAAAAGCGCGTCGGAAGCGAAAGGATTGCATCTTCATAACACAGGCTGTCCAGATCCAGTGACAAATCCGAGTTGACGACAATGCCATCGTCCTCCTCTTCCGATTCCGTTCTGCACAGCGTGTGAACAATAGGGATAGAGAAGACGCGTTCAGTCACAGCAGCACAACGATCACAGGGGGCACGAAAAGAAAAATCCGCCATTCCCTGTATTGTCACGATGCCGCAATGATTTGCTACTGTGCCGCGACAAACGATCCCCGACGGGAACCTTTCATCGGCACAATCGCCGTCTGTCGGAACGAGACGATCAAAACTCACGACACTGCCTTCGTTCTCAAAGATATTCGCGAGTTCAATCACCATGCGAAAGCCTCCAAAACTCATACCATAATATTATATAGAGAATCGGAACTTTTGTCAAGAAAAACTTTAGATTTTTTTGCAGAATTCCAAAACGCCCTCGGGCAAATCTTCTTCTGCCATGGAAAGAGTAAAGACAAAATCAGTTTCTGTCATTTTTGAAAGATCAGCTACTTTGCGAAGGAAAGAAGCGGTCTCTTCCGGGTCACGCGAACCAATGCGCAGCGTTGCGTCAACCAAAACATCGGTGATGTCGTGATTGCCTGCGCAAAGTCCGCACAGAAGACCATAAAACATATCGTACCCGGCAATGCCATAGTCATCGGTGGTAACAAGGCGCGCCTGATAGTTGACATTGTAGGAAAGAGCCTTATTCTTTTCTACCGCAACAACATTACCGTTCGAGCGAGCCAGAGCGGCGTTAACCTCCTCAATCAGGCGTTTGGTTTTTCCGCTGCCCTTCGTTCCGATCAACAATTTAACCATAAGTATCGACTCCTTTACGATTGATGATGTAGTCTTTTTGCAAGCTCGTCGGAAAGATCTTCATAACCGGGCTTTCCGAGCAGAGCGAACATATTCTTTTTATACATTTCCACGCCGGGCTGATTAAAGGGATTTACCCCCAGAATATAACCGGAAATCGCGCACGCTTTCTCCAGGAAATAAATAAGCTCACCGGCACAATAGGCGCTCATTTCAGGCAAACGCAGAATGATGTTGGGAACACCACCATCGGTATGCGCCAATACGGTGCCTTCAAACGCTTTCTGGTTAACATAGGACATGGTTTTGCCGGCAAGGAAATTCAAACCGTCGAGATTTTCCGGATCTTCCGCAATGGTAATATCATTTTTGCTTTTGTCAAAGACAACCACGGTTTCAAACAGCAAACGGGAGCCTTCCTGGACATATTGTCCTAAAGAATGCAGATCGGTAGAATAAATTGCACTGGCAGGGAAAATACCTTTATTTTCCTTTCCTTCGCTTTCGCCGAAAAGCTGTTTAAACCACTCATTCATCATCTGATAATCCGGCTCATAGCTGACCATCATTTCAACCATTTTACCCTTGCGATATAAAATATTCCGAATTGCGGCATAGCGATAGCAATCATTCTTCTGCCAATCCGGATCGGCATACTTTTCGGCTGATGCGGCAGCGCCTGCCATCAGCGAAGCGATATCGATGCCCGCAGCGGCGATCGGCAGAAGCCCAACAGCAGTCAAAACGGAATATCTGCCGCCGACATTATCCGGCACAACAAACATTTCATACCCTTCGCGCAAAGAAAGATCATGCAGTGTGCCTTTCGCGCGATCGGTCGTCGCATAGATACGCTTTGCCGCTTCTTCTGCTCCGTACTTTTCGACCAGAAGCTGACGGAAAAGGCGGAACGCAATCGCAGGCTCAGTCGTCGTGCCTGACTTGGAAATCACATTGACGGAAAAATCTTTTTGACGGCAGAGAGAAAGAACCTGTGAAAGTTCAGCCGGGCTGATGCTGTTGCCGACAAAAAAGATCTGAGGGTCGTTTTTGTCACGAACCAAATTATAATTTTTAGACTTTACAAATTCAAGAACGGCGCGTGCACCAAGATAAGAACCACCGATGCCGATAACCACAAGAATATCGGAATCGGAACGGATTTTCGCGGCGCAGGACTGGATGCGGGAAAATTCCTCTTTGTCATAATCAAAGGGTAAAGTCAACCAGCCGTGAAAATCATTTCCTTTGGCAGCAGCCTTGTTGCTGTAAAGGAAATCGTGGGCTTTTCTTATTTCTGGATCGAGCGCTTTGCAGTCATCCGCAGAAATAAAAGAATCCAGATAACTGCAATTCAACTGAACGGACATGTACACAGAACCTCCGGGGTATTGCATTTAGTTGTGACTATTGTACTATATGAAGAAAAATTTTTCAATAGATAATCGATACTTTTTTCCCGACTCTGGAACTTCGTTGAAAAAACAGAGAGGATACAGCAAAAATGTTTGTCAATTTCACAAAAAACGATCCGATACTTGCAGCCAAAAAACAGGCGGATCTTTTGATCCGCCCGCAGCAAAACAAGAAGCCTTTTATTTCTCTTCATCGGAGTTTATAATTTTTCTGAGAAATCCCCAAAAACTGATCTTTGGAATCTCTTCCTGACACAGAAGCGGGTATTCGCACAACACATCATCGCCCAATAAAAACTCCACAGTTCCCACTCGCTGCCCCTTTTCTACTGGAGCGCTGACCTCTGCATCAGGCGTTACCCGGCAAGTGATCTTCTCTTTTTCACCCCGTGTCAAAAGCACCGGCTGCATTTCCGGAACATCAGGAAGCAATTTTTCCTTTGTTCCGCCGATGACACGAACTGGCTGCCAGTCGGTGCGATCAACCGTCGGCGTAAAACACTCATAATTGGAAAAACCCCAGTCCAAAAGCGTTTTTGCCCCTTCAAACCGCAGATTGCTGTTCTCGCTGCCCATAACAACGGCTATCAGGGAAAGTCCGTCTCGTTCTGCGGTAGCACAGACACAGCACCCCGCCTTATCCGTTGTTCCCGTTTTCAAACCGGTGATTCCCTTATAGCTGCGCACCAGTTTATTGGTGTTTACCAGCTGCGTTTCTCCGCCGCGCAAGCTATCCATCCAAATAGTTGAATACTCCTTTATGATTGGGTGCTTTATCAGCTCACGCGCCATCAAGGCGATGTCGTAAGCCGTCGTCAAGTGCTCATCTGTTGTATCATCCAGACCGGTGCAGTTAACAAAATGGGTATCGTTCATTCCCAGTTCTTTTGCACGGGCATTCATTCTCTCCACAAATGCCTCTTCACTGCCCGCCACATATTCACCCAAAAGCGTGCAGGCGTCATTTGCGCTATAAACGGCAGTAGCTTTCAGAAGTTCATCCACACTCATTTCTTCGCCCGGTTCCAGCCAGATCTGCGACCCGCCCATTGAGCACGCATTTTCTGAAGCCGCGACTCGATCAGTCAAAGAAATCTGTCCGCTCTCAATGGCTTCACACACCAACAGCATAGACATGATCTTGGTCACGGATGCAGGATATAATTTTTCTTTTTCATTCTGTGCCATCAGCACCTGACCGCTTGACGCCTCCATTAAAATTGAAGCTTTTGCTGATATTTCAACCTTCATTGATGTGTCTGCCATTGCTGACAAAGCGGCGGCGGAAGCAGCCACTTCCCTGCCGAGTTGTGCATTCGGAAGAGTAGCCTCCAACGCAAGCGAAGGAGCCAGCAAAAAACAACACAATTGCAGGACAAGTAAAATACTTATTATTTTTTTCATATTCTCACCGTCTTTCTCTACGGCAGTTTATGAAAAAAACAAGGATAATATGATTCAATTATTTTTGATCTTATCTAAAGCGCCCTTTTCCAGCCGGGACACCTGCGCCTGAGAAATATGAATTTCTTTAGCGACCTCTGTCTGCGTTTTTCCCTGAAAAAACCGCAGCTCAAGAATCTTTTTTTCCCTGGTGCTTAAATTTTCCATGGCGTCTTTAAAGTGTATCTCGTCGATCCAGTCGCTTTCGGTACTTTTGTCACTGATCTGATCCATGACATATACCGTATCAGTCGAATCGGAATAAACTGGATCATAAAGTGAAACCGGCTGCGCTACGGCTTCCAGCGCCAGAACAACCTGCGGAACCGGCAAAGATAATTCGGCGGCGATTTCCTCCACCGTTGGTTCGCGGTCGAGTCCTTCCTGTAATTTTTCGCGCGCCTGCATGGACTTATAAGCGATATCGCGAACCGAGCGCGATACGCGAACGGTATTATAATCTCTGAGATAACGCCGAAGCTCCCCTTCGATCATCGGCACGGCATAGGTGCTGAATTTAATATTCAGGTCGGTATTAAAATTTTTAATCGCCTTAATCAAACCGATACAGCCCACCTGAAACAAATCGTCCATGCTTTCGCCACGATTGGAAAAGCGTTGAATAACCCGCAATACCAACCGTAAATTCCCCTTCACCAGCTCATCGCAGGCTTGTTTGTCGCCCTGCTTCACTTTGCGAAGCAGGGTGTTTTTTTCGTCTTCTGATAAAACTTTTAATTTTCCGGTGTTGATCCCGCTGATTTCTACTTTATTGAATTGCATAGCGAACCTCCGTTGAATATGTAACGGAATCAACACCGATAGTATGGTCCTTTTTTTGGTCGATCATACAAGAAGGTTCGGAAGTTCCCATCAAGCAATCAAAAATGGAACAGAAAACAAAAAAACACCGCCTTCTTTTCAGAAGACGGCGTAAACAGCGGTATAAAAAATTATTTCAGCATAGCGGCCAGACTTTTTGCAGCAGCTTCATTGATATCTTCCCACGGGAAATGAACATCGGTTCTGCCGAAATGTCCGTAAGAAGCGGTAGCGGCATAAATCGGCCGGCGCAAGTCAAGATAATCGATGATCGCGGCAGGGCGAAGATCAAAGGAAGCCGTTATCCAATCGGCAATGGCTTCATCATCGATTTTACCGGTTCCCTTGGTGTCGGCAAAAACCGAAATCGGCTGGGCAACACCGATGGAATAGCTCAATTGAACCTCGCAGACTTTGCAAACGCCGGAAGCGACGGCGGTTTTCGCGATGTGACGCGCCATATACGCAGCGCTGCGATCAACTTTCGTCGGATCCTTTCCGGAAAAAGCACCGCCGCCATGAGCAGCATAACCGCCATAAGTATCGCAAATGATCTTTCTTCCGGTCAAGCCGGTATCTGCCGCCGGTCCACCCAACACAAAGCGTCCGGTAGGGTTGATATAATAGCGGGTATTTTCATCCAACAAATCAGCTGGAATGACTTTTTTGATCACCTTTTCAATCATATCCGAAACGATGGTGTCGTGGTCAGCGTCAGGATCATGCTGCGTCGAAAGGACGACTGCTGCCACCCGGACGGGGACATGATCGTGATATTCAACAGTGACCTGAGATTTGCCGTCCGGACGAAGATAAGCGATCTCGCCCTGTTTGCGTGCCTCGGTCAGGCGACGGGTCAACCGGTGTGCCAGAGCAATGGCAAGGGGCATATATTCCGGCGTTTCATCGCTGGCATAGCCGAACATCATTCCCTGATCGCCTGCGCCGATATCTTCTGAGTCGCTCTGCTTTGCCTCCAACGAACGATCAACACCCATAGCGATGTCCGGTGACTGTGTGTGCAGGGAACAGGTAACATCACAGCGATCGGTAAATCCGTATTCATCCTTCGTATAGCCAATCGAACGGATCGCCTCACGGGCAACTTCCTCATAGTTTACATCTGCGGATGTTGTAATCTCGCCCATAATATGTACCGCGCCCGGCTCAGCCGTTGTTTCACAGGCGCAACGGCTCATTGGATCCTGTTTCAGCAGCGCATCCAGCACACAATCGGAAATCGTATCACAGATTTTATCAGGATGCCCTTCGGTTACCGATTCGGAGGTGAAATAATATTTACTCATGATTTGGCTGTCCTTCTTTCAATTCTTTATAAATCGACTGCATTTCACTATCAAGCGAAGTAATCGTGTCGGCGCAGGTCTTCAATCTTTCCTTTAAACCTGCCGGAACAGATTCTTCGGTTTTATAACGAAGCTGGTGGTCAAGGCTCGCCCAAAAGTCCATGGCAATGGTCCGAATCTGCACCTCAACGAGCACCGGCACCGTTTTTTCCGCCAAAAAAATCGGGATACTGACAACAAGATGTAAACTGCGATATCCGTTATCCTTTGGCTCTTTTATGTAATCACGGACTCGGACTTCCGTCACATCGTCCTGTGACACCAACAGATCAGCGACGCGGTAGACATCCTCAATATAATTGCAAATCACACGGACGCCGGCAATATCATATAAGTTTTTTGTCATCGATTCCACAGAAATCGGAAGATTTTTCCTTTGCAGCTTTTCAATAATGCTTTTCGGCTTCTTCAAACGATACTCCATATGGTGAATGGGGTTATGCGAATAGCGGACACTAAACTCTTCATCCAATATTTCCAGCTTCGTACGCACTTCTTTAATGGCTGCATTGTATAATTGGATCTGATAAAAATACTCGCGAATGTTATCCTGAAAAATCTCCTGGATCTCAGGAGGCGGTGCCTGCAAATCGTTTTTTGGTTCGAGCTGCACACTTTCACTTCCTTTTATCGGATGTATTGAGTCCTATTATCTTATATAATCCGACACCTGTCAAGTGATATCCGTTAAAATCGATCAATTTCCCTCAGGGACGAGTTTTTCCAAATCCGGGAAAAGACGCAGACTTCTTTTCAGAATGCCGTTCATGCAAGCAATGGCGGTACCATAATTGGTGAAAGGCACACCGGCATCCAGCGTGCTTTTCATGCGGTAACGCATTTCCCGTTCATTCAGCATACAGCCACCGCAATGGATCACCAGTCGATAGGCGGACAAATCTTCCGGGAATTCCCTGCCGGATGTAAAGACAAACTCCGGCTCTTTCCCCGTGTAGTTACGGATCCAACGAGGCAGTTTTACGGTGCCGATATCGTCACACTGACGGTGATGGGTACAGCCTTCGGCGATCAGGATTTTATCGCCGTTTTCAATGGATTTGAGCTGTGCCGCGCCTGCCACCGCAGCAGGCAGGAAGCCCTTGTAACGCGCCATTAAGATTGAAAAAGAAGTCAGAGCAATCTCATTCGGGGTTTCGCGGCTTACGCGGGAAAACACCTGACTGTCGGTGATGACCATCGTCGGCTTTTTGGCCAGCAGAGGCAGTGCAGCGGCAAGCTCGTCTTCTTTTAAAACGACGGCGACACCGCCGGCATCAAGCACATCACGGATCGTCTGCTGCTGCGGCAGAATCAATCTGCCTTTCGGTGCCGCAGAATCGATCGGCACCACCAACACAATCAAATCACCGGGATGAACCAAGTCCGCAACGAGTTTTCTTCCCTCTTCGTTGGTATTGACCAGACGGGCAATCCGCTCTTTTAAAAGATGGATGTTCTCACCCGTTTCCGCACTGACCGCGATCCCGTCATCAGGCGCGCCTTCCGACAAATCAGCCTTATTGTATGCAATCAAGTAAGGAATCTCTTTTTTCTTGAACAGATCAATCAATTCCTTTTCCGTATCGCCCAAGCCCTTTGTTCCGTCTACAACCAAAACGGCGCAATCACAACGATTCAGCGCCTGCATGGTTTTTTTGACGCGCTTTTCACCGAGGGCTCCTTCGTCGTCATAACCGGGCGTATCAATAATCACCACGGGTCCCATGGGGAGCAGTTCCATTGCTTTGTATACCGGGTCGGTCGTCGTGCCTTTGATATCAGACACAACAGAAAGCTCTTGACCGGTCACAGCATTTACAACACTGGACTTTCCTGCATTTCTTCTTCCAAAAAAACCAATATGGATGCGTTCACCGGAGGGGGCATCATTTAAACTCATCATTATCACCTCTTAAAAACGAAAATCTCTGATGCCTTCTTCTATTTTCTTTAAATGATCGGCACAAATCTCACGAACCTTTTCTTTCGGAATGTTCTGCAACTCCGATTGAATCAGTGCTTCGCCGACCCTTTTGGTGTCAGGAGAGGCATAGTCCATCAGGTATTCTTTCAGTGTCATCAAAGCATTGGGGTGACAGCAGTTTTGAATCTGCCCGGATTTGCACAAACTCATAAAGCGGTCGCCGGTTCTGCCTTCGCGATAGCATGCCGTGCAGAAGGAAGGAATATACTTCATATCCATCAGCCAATGCACGACTTCATCCAGTGTGCGGTTATCGCTGACATCAAACTGCGCAGAATTATCATCTTCAGCTTCCGGTTCACAGTAGCCGCCAACGCTGGTTCTGGATGCACCGCTGATCTGGGAAACGCCGAGGCGAATGACCTTTTCACGAACGGCTTTGCTTTCACGCGTGGAAATAATCATACCGGTATAGGGGACACAAATGCGGATCAGCGCACAAATCTTTGCAAAGGTATCGTCGTCAATCCCGTTATCAAAGGTAGAAGGATCGATATCGTCCGCGCGCTTAATACGGGGCACGCTGATTGTATGCGGGCCGACACCGTGAACGGCCTCCAGATGCTCCGCGTGCATTAAAAGACCGGCGAATTCGTATTTATACAGTTCCAGACCAAACAAAACGCCAAGTCCCACATCGTCGATGCCGCCTTCCATGGCACGATCCATCGCTTCGGTGTGATAAGCATAATTGTGTTTGGGACCTGTCGGATGCAGCTTTTCATAACTCTCTTTATGATAGGTTTCCTGGAAAAGAATATAGGTTCCGATTCCGGCTTCTTTCAGTTTGCGGTAATTTTCCACAGTGGTTGCGGCAATATTCACATTCACGCGTCGAATGGCGCCGTTCTTATGCTTAATGCTGTAAATGGTGTGGATACATTCCAAAATGTATTCAATGGGATTGTTGATGGGGTCTTCACCCGCTTCAATCGCAAGACGCTTATGTCCCATATCCTGCAAGGCGGTGACTTCTTTAACGATCTCCTCCTGCGTCAGCTTTTTACGGGCAATGTGTTTGTTTTTCGCATGATAAGGGCAATAAACGCAGCCGTTCACGCAGTAATTGGACAAATAAAGAGGCGCAAACATTACGATACGGTTGCCATAAAAATCTTTTTTGATCTGCTCGGCAAGATCATACATTTCAGCGATGATTTCCGGATCTTCACACGCCAGAAGAACGGACGCTTCACGATGAGGCAGACCCTTGCGCTCTTTTGCTTTTTCAAGAATCGCGCGGATCAGTTCTTTATTGTTCTTATTTTTTTCTGCATAGTCCAGCGTTTCCCTGATCTCTTCATCAGAGATAAACTCCTCCGCTTTTAATGATTTCGGATTATACATTTTCTGTCTGTCCTTTCGATACAAAATTATTGTTTGTCAGCATAAATGGTTTTGGTGTTCACGCCGGTAAGACGGCCAATTTTGCCGGAAAGCGCGGAAGTAACCGGCTGCGGAGCGTCAACGGCAAGACTGATAATGCTGACCTTTCTTTCTTTATAAGGTACGCCCATTCTGCCAATGATATATTGACGGTATTCATGCAAAACAGCATTAAGCGCATCAACCGAATCTTCATCCGTCACAATGATACCGATCAGAGCAATACGGTTTTCCATTGATTCACCTCCAATAAAAAAAGGAACCGCGCGGAAAACGCGGTTCCAAAATAACGCCAAAAAGCCTGCCGACACCGACAGATAACAAGGATACCGTATCTTCCGCCGCAAAGCCAAAGCGTTTTGGCGTCAGGAACATTTTGTCGAAAATATGATAGCATGGCGCACCAAAAAATGAAAGTGCTAAAAAAATTGTTTACATTTCGTTTTCTGCAACTTTTAACATAATGGCGCATTCAATGCGTTTTTTGAACAATTCACAGCCGTATTCGTACACCCCGGTGATATCTCCGGTTGCATGAAAGGCGTTAGCCGCGCAGCCGCCGGAGCAATACATATTTGCCCAGCAATCGCGACATTCCTTATGCGCAAAAACATTACAGAGTTTAAATTTATCACGCAGTTCGGTGTTGGTTACGCCCGTCCAGATATCGCCCATGCGGTATTCCTTTTCCCCAACAAACTGATGACAGGGATAAAGATCGCCGCTCGGTGTAACAGCCAGATACTCGGTTCCCGACCCACAGCCTGCAATGCGCTTGTAAATGCAGGGACCGTGAGCCAAATCAAGCATATAGTGATAAAATGTGAAGGGGCGGCCTTCTTTTTTTCGCTTCAGCATTTCTTTTGCAAGGATCTCATACTGCTCTTTCAGCACAGGCAGATCCTCTTTTGTCAGGGCGCAGGGATCATCGGGGGCACAAACAACCGGCTCCATGCTCAGCTCTGTAAAGCCAAGATCTGCCATATGGAAAATATCATTGGTAAAATCCACATTTTCATGTGTGTAAGTACCGCGCATATAATATGTGCCGTTGGTTCGCTTTTGGACAAAACGCTGGAATTTCGGAACGATCAAATCATAACTCCCGCGCCCGGCATGATCGACACGGTGCCTGTCGTGCACTTCTTTTCTGCCGTCAAGACTTAACACCACATTATTCATTTCCCGGTTCGCGAACTCGATCACATCATCGTCCAGCAAAACACCGTTGGTCGTCAGGGTAAAACGAAAGTTTTTATTCTTTTCTTTTTCAATGCTTCGCGCATATGCAACGAGCTTTTTCACAACATCAAAGTTCATCAACGGCTCGCCGCCGAAAAAATCGACCTCAAGATTTCGCCTGCTGCCGGAATTTTCAACCAGAAAATCCAGCGCCCGTTTTCCGGTTTCAAAGCTCATCAATGCCTGCTGTCCTTTGTATTTTCCCTGCCCGGCAAAGCAATAATCACAACACAAATTGCAGGTGTGCGCAACATGAAGACAAAGGGCTTTAATGACCGTGGGTCGGTTCTTCAGCGTTTGGGCGGTAATTTCAGCTTCTTTGGGATCGGAAAACAGTTTGCCCTGTGCTTTCAGCTCTTCCACATCCGCAAGACAATCTTCCACATCCTGCTTTGTTACATCGGGACGATCTTTGTATTTATCAAGAATATAGGAAAGGATCTCTTCCCGCGAAGAAATCGGGTACCGTTCAATGATATCATAGGCAACTTCGTCCACCGAATGAACCGATCCACTGTAGGTATCCAAAACGATACAATACCCATTGAGTTTATATTGATGCACCATAAGGGATCAACATCCTTTGTGATTAAATTTTCTTTATACTCACAAAAAC
Source organism: uncultured Clostridia bacterium (assembly GCA_944380845.1). Classification (GTDB taxonomy): domain Bacteria; phylum Bacillota; class Clostridia; order Oscillospirales; family Acutalibacteraceae; genus RGIG2774. The sequence continues at coordinate 14,203 of CALWIU010000010.1, forward strand.
GCCCGTACCATTTGTACGGGCGTTTTGAATCCGTTTTTTTATTTATTTGTTTTCTCGCAGGGCTGATTGGCAACGCCGCAGGAAGTTTTGCATGCAGACTGGCAGGAAGTCTGGCACTCACCGCAGCCGCCGTTTTTAACACTCTGGGAAAGATCACGGGTTTGCATGGTTTTAATGCGTTTCATATAAAAAACTCCTTATCGTTAATGTGTCAATTTCATTATACGACATCAGCCAAAACTTGTCAAGTCAGGAAGATTGAAAAAACCCCGCAAATCAGCAAAAGAAGGTTGCAATCAAAAAACGCATATGTTATAATCACATTGAAGAAATAAAGGAGAACAATATATGTATTACTACCCGGAAGACTACGGAGCGAAAGGCGACGGAGCAACAAACGATTGCGCCGCCCTGCAAAAATGCATTGACGATTGCGAAAGAAACGGCGGCGGAACGGTTTTACTGCAAAGCGGCAAGGTGTACTATACAGACAGTCTGCGGCTGAAAAAGAATATTGAACTTCATTTGCAAAAGGGATCCCGGCTGAAAGCCACTTCGGATATTCACGGCTATATTCGTCCGTGCGAGCAAATAAACGACCCGAAAACGGCAAAAATTGGCAATCCTGTCACCGGCAAGCCATCTTTTGTGTTTCTTTACGGCTATGAAGCGGATGGTGTATCCATAACCGGCGAAGGGGTAATCGATGCAAACGGTCATAGTTTTGTCAAGCGGAAAGATCAATATTATGTCACCGGCGATTTTTATCCGCGCCCGACGGTTATCTATATTGAAAAAAGCAATCATATCACTTTTCGCGACATTACCATTACAGATGCGCCTTTTTGGACGCTTCATCCCGCCGGGTGCGACGATGTTCTGATTTCACAAATCAGAATTCTCAATGACCTGGATGTAGCGAATTCAGACGGCATTGATCCGGATCATTGCACCAATGTTCGCATTCTCGGTTGCCATATCGAGTGTGCGGACGACTGCATCTGTTTAAAAACAAGCAAAGGAAATGCCGAATACGGTCCCTGCGAAAACATACGAATTGCTGACTGCACGCTGATATCCACTTCAGCTGCGATTAAAATCGGCACCGAAGGTGTTGATGATTTTCGCAACATCTCCGTTTCCGGCTGTATCATTTCCCGCAGCAACCGGGGACTTTCCATTCAGATCCGTGACAACGGCAATGTTGAAAATGTTTCCTACAGCGACTGCATAATTGAAACGCGGCGCTTCTGCCCTGACTGGTGGGGCACGGCAGAACCGATCGTCATAACCAGTTTTAACCGGGACGAGACGACCAGAAGCGGAACCATTCAAAATATTCGCTTCCGCAACATTACCTGCAAGGGCGAAAACGGAATTCTCCTGCACGGCGGCGAGGAACACAAGATCAAAAATGTTCATTTTTCCGATGTGCACATCATGCTTTCCAAAACAAGCAAATGGCCCTGTGGCTTATATGATCTGCGCCCCTGCCTGCAATACGGCGTAGAAAAAGCCAAAAACGCCTGCTTTTTTCTCAGAGGGTGCGACGACATTTATATTCAGGATTGCTCTGCCGGTTTTGGAACCGTATGCAGCGAATATGCCCATGGATTGGATGCAAAAGATGTAAAGTCCCTGACATATGACCGTTTTACCTGCTCCCCCGCAGCACCGGAATTTGAAGCAATCAAAACTGACAACTGACAAATCACATCATGGAATCCATGATAGACAAATCATTATGAATATTGGAGATGAGGAAGTGCGCAAGTCAATAAAAACTTTTATTACCCTGCTTTTTGCCCTGTTTCTTTTTTCCGCGTTATATCTGTCAACATCTGCGGCGGACACCGGGATTAGCTGTTTTTCAGCCGTTCCCCTAACCTTTGCCGATCAGGAAAATTCTTCTGAAATCAAATGGTACCGCAGCAACGCGGACGGAAAGCACTATTTATTGCTCCCCTCCGGGACCGATCTGACTTCACTGGAAATTCGCTTTGACGCTTCCGCTCCTGTTGTCTGCAACGGTGTTACCCTGACCAGCGGAGAAAAAACCGGTGTTTTTGCATCTGGCGGTGAATTTCTTCTGGAATGTGCCGATCAGCAATACCCTGTCGTCGTCATTGTTTCCGATCCGGTTGCAACCATTTATATCGATACGGAATCCGGCTCGCTGGACGCCGTTCATGCCGACAAAGATCACAAGGAATCCGGCACAGCGCTTATTTATGATAAAAACGGCGAAGTTGAATATGACGGACTTCTTGACTACATCAAGGGACGCGGAAATACGACATGGACCGCAGACAAAAAGCCATATAATATCAAACTGGAAGACAAGGAAAACCTGTTTGATTTGGGAAAAAGCAAAAAATGGTGTTTGCTCGCCAATCGTTCGGACGGAACCATGATACGCAATCAGCTTTCCTTTGATTTTGCTGAACAGCTTGGCGTGCCGTACACCTCCGGCACCGAACAATTTAATTTCTATATCAACGGCGAGTATCAGGGGCTGTATCTGATTACGGAAAAAGTAGAGATCGATGATAATCGCATTGAAATTTACGATTTGGAATCAGAAACAGAGGATGTCAACGATGCTGATTTAGAAACCTATCCGCTGGGCGGCGCGCAAAAAAGCATGATATGGAACACGATAAAATATGCCAATATTCCGAACAACCCGGAAAATATTACCGGCGGTTATCTTTTGGAGTTGGAGAAGCTTTATCGGTATCCCCAGGAAGCCTCCGGATTTGTTACAAAGATCGGTCAGGCGGTCGTTGTAAAAGAACCGGAATTTGCCTCCAAACAACAGGTGCAGTATATTTCTGCCTATTACTCCGAATTTGAAGATGCGCTGTATTCTCCCACAGGATATAACGGTCTGGGCAAGCATTATTCAGAATATATCGATGTTGAATCGCTTGCGCAAATGTACATACTGGACGAGTTTACGATGAACTTTGACGGGTGCAGTTCCAGCTTTTTCCTGTCCAAAGATATCGGCGGCAAACTCGTTTGCGGTCCGTTATGGGATTTTGATCTGGCGTTCGGCTGCATGGCGCCGAATGATCTGATCAATCATGTGCCGATCGTCGGCGATACCAATAATTTGTATATCAAAACCTGTTTCATCGGCAACCACAACGAGGGAAAATTCGGTTTACTGGCACAAGCCTATATGCACGAAGACTTTCAACAGCTTGTTTCCCAAATCTGGGAAGAAAAGGTTGTTCCCTATTTTGACGCTTTACAGGATAAAGTTTTTACCTACGGTGACGCCATCGAAACAGCTTATGTCATGGATAGCATTGTTTGGAACAACACAACCGATGCGAACGCGATCAAGAGTTCACATGATTCACAGCTGACCTCTGTTAAAGAGTTTATTCAAAGACGAATTGCCATTTTAGACGACGCGTTTAGCGCTGACACCTTCTATCTTAAGTACGATGTAGGTGATTACGCAAAAAGCATTGTCTTTGACAATACCCGATTCAAGACAGGTCAAGTCGGCACCGTAAAGGGGCTTGAAGAAAATCCGACTTATGACTATATGAAATTCACGGGCTGGAATGACAAGCCGGACGGAAGCGGAAACAGCTATCAACCCGGCGACTCCATTGTAATAGACGGCAACACCACATTGTATGCGCAATGGGATACGGACAATGATATCCAACAGATGTTCAAGCATATTCTTGAACTGATCCGGAAGATATTTGAGCAAATCCAGCGCATGTTTGAGCTTCTGTTCATCTGATTTTCATCACACCGGCAAACTTTCATGGTTCTGCCGGTCATATGAACACTTAGCAAAAAGTACGCCCCTCAGGATTGAGGGGCGTACACTTTTATTACAACCATATAAAAAGCGATTATCAATCAATCACACGAACGCAAGTGACGCCGTCGATTGCCTTCAATTCATCAACAGAAACCGCACTGTCTGTATCAACAATCATATAAAAACCCTTTTTAGAACCGCTTGCACTCTGGATGGCGTCAACAGCGGCGTTGACAGCAGCGCTGACATCATTCATCGCACAAATGCAGATTCTGGTCTTCCCTTTTCTCGGAAGAGACACAGCGGGGAAATTCACAGAGTTAACAATGTTGCCGTTTTCAAGATAATCAACCGTCTGATTTACAGCCATAACAGCGCAATTTTCCTCACTCTCCGGGGTGGAAGCGCCAAGATGAGGCAGCGCAGTTACACCCGGCACGCCCAGAAGATCATCAGATGCAAAATCGGTTATGTAAGCTGCGCATTTTCCGCTTTGCAGTGCGGCAATTACATCTGAACTCTTTACCAGATCGCCGCGAGCAAAATTTAAAATACGAACCCCGTCTTTGCATTTAGCAAGATTTTCAGAACAAATCATGCCGATGGTGTCCGGAACGGCAGGCACATGAAGGGTGATATAGTCGCTTTCCGCCAAAAGCGCATCCAGTGAAGAAGCAATTGACGCATTCTCACCAAGCGCTGCCCGGCGCTCAGGAGAAAGATAGGTATCATAACAAATGACCTTCATTCCCAGCGCAATCGCGGCTTGCGCCACTTTAAACCCAATGGCGCCGACACCGACGACACCAAGGGTCTTACCAAAAATTTCCGGACCGGCGAAGTTGCTTTTTCCCTTTTCCACAAGTTTACCGACTTGATCGCCTTCGCCTTTTAAGCCGTTGCACCATGCAATGGCAGCAGCGATTTTACGCGATGCCATCAAAAGCGCGCAAACAACAAGCTCCTTGACCGCATTTGCATTGGCGCCGGGTGTGTTAAAAACAACAATGCCCTTTTCTGTGCAGCGGTCCAGCGGAATGTTATTCACACCGGCACCCGCTCTGGCAATACACTTCAGAGCAGACCCAAACTCCATTTCGTGCATGGAAGCCGAACGAACCAAAATCGCATCGGGATCGGCGACGGAATCAGAAACTGCATATTTTGAACGATCCAAAAGATCGGTGCCCTTGGCAGAAATTTTATTCAAGGTAAGAATCTGTTGCATCTCATATCCCCCTCAGCCGTTATTTTTTTCAAATTCCTTCATGAATGCGACCAGTTTTTCAACGCCTTCAATCGGCATCGCATTATAGATAGAAGCACGCATACCGCCGACCGTGCGATGACCTTTCAGATTTACAAAACCGGCAGCCGTCGCTTCCTTGATAAACTTTGCATTCAATTCGTCGCTGTCTGTCACGAAGGGAACATTCATCAGCGAACGATCCTCCGGAACAACGGTACCATGGAACATTTTGGAAGAATCCAGGAAATCATACAAAATCTTGGCTTTTTTCTCATTGCGTTCTTTCATCGCCTCAAGTCCGCCAAGACTCTTGATCCACTCAAGAACCAGCTTGCAGATATAAATAGTATAACAGGGCGGCGTATTGTAAAGGGAATGATTCTCCGCCATGATCTGATAATTCATCATAACCGGCGTAATATCTCTGGCTTTGCCAAGCATATCGTCACGAATAATCGCGATCACAAGACCGGCAGGCGCAACATTCTTCTGAGCACCACCGTAAACCATGGCAAATTTGGTTACATCCATCGGCTCTGACAAAAAGCAGGATGAAATGTCGGCAATCAGCGGAATGTCACCCGTGTCCGGCAGTTCGTGGTAAACCGTACCATAAATGGTATTGTTCATACAGATATAAACATAATCCGCATCGGGATCAAAATCTGCACGCGTTGTTTTCGGAATATAGCTGAAGGTTTTGTCAGCAGAAGAGGCAACCTCTCTTGCATTGCCGTATTTTTTCGCTTCAGTAAATGCCTTTTTCGCCCACTGACCGGTAATGATATAATCGGCCTTGCCGCTGCCGTTCATAAAATTAAGCGGAATGGCAGAAAACTGTGCGGATGCACCGCCCTGCAAAAACAAAACCTGATAATTATCAGGAATATTCATGAGTTCACGCAGAAGCGCTTCAGCGTCTTTGATAATTTTATCAAATTCTTTTGAGCGGTGGCTCATCTCCATAACGGACTGGCCACAACCCTCATAATCCAGCATTTCCGACGCCGCCTTGCGCAGCACTTCCTCGGGAAGCATGGAAGGTCCGGCGGAAAAGTTATAAACTCTTGCCATAAGAAAAACCTCCAATTTATTTCTTAGCAGACTCCCGGAACAAACAGAACCGGCAAAGGCAACACGGGGGCTGCCAAAATCTGTAATTATTAAAATCATAACACAGACTGAGCCAAAAATCAAGAAACTTACCTGATATTTTAAAAACTTAATTATGCGTAGAAGAAAAAACGGGCGAACAATCGCCCGTTTCTTCATACCAGTTTTTATTTCAATCGTGTTTTATTCAGCCCAGTTTCTTGCCCGCTGAACTGCTTTCTGCCAACCGGCATAGGCTTTATCTCGCTCTTCCTGCGTGATCTCCGGGAAGAAAATACGGTCGACGGCGCGAATTTCACTGATTTCGTCTAATCCGCCCCAAAAACCGACAGCAAGTCCGGCAAGATATGCCGCGCCAAGAGCCGTCGTTTCAACAACCTTCGGACGATTCACCGGACATCCGGCTACATTTGCCTGAATCTGCATCATGATATTGCTGACACTTGCGCCGCCGTCAACGCGAAGTTCCGTCAGGGGAACATGGGAGTCGGCTTTCATCGCCTTTAGCAAGTCTGTCATCTGATAGGTAATTCCATCCAGAACGGCGCGGGCAAAATGCGCTCGGTTGGTACCGCGGGTGATGCCGACAATACAGCCGCGCGCATACATATCCCAATATGGTGCGCCAAGCCCGGTAAACGCAGGCACCAAATAAATTCCGCCCGCATCGGGAACCGATTCGGCAAGGCGATCGCATTCGGGAGCGCTTTCGATCATTTTTAATTCATCACGCAGCCACTGTATCGTTGATCCTGCATTAAACGCACTGCCTTCAACCGCATAAACAACTTCATCACCAATGCCCCACGCGACGCCGGTAACAAGATTATTTTTTGAACGAACCCGCTCCTTGCCGGTATTCATCAGTAAAAAGCAGCCGGTTCCATATGTATTTTTCGCCTGTCCCGCAGAGAAGCACCCCTGACCGAACAGGGCGGCAGGCTGGTCGCCAACGGCGCCGCAAATGGGAATACCGGAAAGGGACTCCAAGCCCGGAATGCCGTGGGAAGAAACCAGCCCGTACATTTTACTTGATGGAACAGGCTTTGGCAAAATTTCCATCGGGATGCCCAGTTTTTCGCAGATAAAAGGATCCCACGCCAGTTTATCAACATCGAAAAGCATGGTGCGGGAAGCATTTGAATAATCCGTTACATGAACCTTTCCTCCGGAAAGATTCCAGATCAACCATGTTTCAACCGTTCCAAACAGTAGATTTCCCTGTTGAAGGACTTCCCTTGCCTGCTGACTATGATCCAAAATCCAGCGTATTTTTGTAGCGGAAAAATACGCGTCAATAATCAAACCGGTATGTTCCGTAATATAGGCGGACAGTTCCTTATCCTTTTTCAGTTCCTCACAAAGCTCAGCAGTCCGACGGCACTGCCATACAATCGCATTATAAACCGGCTTGCCTGTCGTTTTATCCCAAAGGATTGTTGTTTCACGCTGATTGGTGATACCAATGCCGACGATATCACGCGCCTGAATCCGTCCATCGATCAGGGTATCCGCCAATGAGCGCATTTGACTTCTTAATATTTCCATCGGGTCATGTTCAACCCAACCGGCTTCGGGATAAATTTGTGGGAATTCATATTGCGCCTTTGCGACAATCTCACCCTTACGATTAAAAGCAATGGTACGAGAACTGGTGGTTCCCTGATCCAATGCTAAAATATATTTTGACAATTACAGCACCTCTCTAATAAAACAAACAAAAAAAATTATATATATCGTGTTTTATTGTACAATACTTGCATCAAAAAGTCAAGGAAAAACCAATAAGATCCGTAGTAGCAAAAAACCGGCAGTTCATAAACTGCCGGTTTCAGAAGGATTAAAAACGAAATAGTACCAGTCTTTTCTCAATCTGTTCGCCGTCCGAAGCAAACAGGATCGCAGGCTTACCGCTGGCGGGATCTTCGATCCCAATACAGAGAAGTGACGCATTCGCCGGAATTTGTCCGGAAGAGATCGGGATATCAATCACATGGTCTTCATCGGGCAGAATCTCCGTCAATTGCAAATCGACCGGGATACGGGAAAGAACCTGGTTTTGACTGTCCAGATAATACAGATACACCGGCCAATCCCAATAAATCGGGGCGACGCCGGTATTCTTCCAGGTCAGAGACAAGACGCAGCCGCCGTTTTCCCGTTCAAGCAAAACCGCATCGCTTATATAATAGCGATACCCCATCGTTTTGAGAACTTCAGCGATGCTTCCTTCCATTCCTTTGCCGTTTTCTTCATCCAGAGCATGCGAAAACTTGGGGCCAAGGAATGTCGTATGGGAACGGCGCAGCAAAGAAAGCGTCTGCTCCAGTCCGCTGCCGAGCATTTCTGCGAAAGTCAAACTGCTGTTAAACTCGCCGCCGATTGGTGCGATTTTCCACTGATCCGGCATGGCAGACAAGGCGTTCTCTTCCTGTGCCTGGGAATAATCACCGCGATTTTGGATCCAGTCCAGCCAATCTTCTGTTGATTCCGGGTTCCCTGCCGAGTCATCATACAGTCCGAAGCCATAGGTCTTTGCGGCGTTGAACGGACGCCGCATCAGCAGTTTTGCATTCGGGAAAGCGCTCAGATACGGTGTTATATATCGGTCGCGAATTTCTTCTTTCGGCATCCTGACAATACCGGATTCATAATTTACATGCCATTCGCCCCAGTGACCAAGGCTGCCCAATTCAACATACGCCACAAAATCATCGGCTGAAAAGTGCTCGCCGATGGCGGCAATCACTTTGCTGTGCGCTTCAATCAATGTTTCATTGGAATAGTCAGGCGAATACCCTTTATGACTCTCGTCATACGCGTAATGCGTGCCGTCGCCGGTTTTTTCGTAGAGCCAGTCAGGAATATCCATATGTTCTTCATCGGAGGGTTTATCACAGATAAAACGCAGCACTGCGCGTTTTCCTTCCGATTTCCAACGCTCGATCTGTTTTTGCTCATCTACAGATGAAAAATCATAGACCCCTTCTTGCGGCTCGATCTCCCGCCACAGGATATCAATATACACCAGGGTATTTTTGTCGACAGCTTCCGTATAATCCGCTTCGGCAACAAAACCCATCAGCGGATTGTACAAGGCGTCCTCGCTCTCATCAAAATGACGGCGCATTACATCGCCGTTTGTCCCTTCGGAGACAGACAACGATGCAGACGGATCCGTCCCCGATGTCTCGGAGACCTCTTCACCCGTACACGCCGAAAGGAACAAAGCAAAAAGCACCAGCAGGCTAATGACAAGGGAAAAACGGCGCTTATGTTGCCTTGTGCAATTGTGAAAACACAAAGATTTTATGCGCTTCGGTTTTATCAAGAAACCGATTGACAAGAGAAGATAATAACATTATAATACGAATATATGAATTTTTTTGGCATTACTTTCCACCTGTTGATTAACAAATGTTGATTTTACACGAAAGGAAAAACATGGCTTGATAGAATCAAGACACGCTGCCACTCCCAGCTCTGCAACCAGATTTTTCAAAAATAACGCCCCTCTTCTTATCACTGCGATAACTGTTTTTTGCATTCTCATCGCTTCCGCATATATTGGCTTTTCCTATTCAACAGAGCGATCTTCTTACCGCTTTACCGGTAAAACACAAGCGCTTTCTGTTTCCGATTTTCAAATACAGCGCAACGGCGAGTGGATGGATTCCCTCTCTTCGTCTTGTGGCAGCGGACTGAAGGTCAGCGGCTCTGATGTGCTTCGGCTACGCATTCCTGAACAGCTTGATGGACTGAATACTCTTTCCTTCCTTAATATCGGCGCTTCTGTTACGGTCTATTTAAACGAAAAGGAAGGATGCCGCTCGTCGGATACGCGACGGCTTTATTGCGGCCATTTTTCACGCGGCGAATGGCTTACGATTGATTTGACCGCCGCCGATGCCGGAGAATATCTTATCTTTCAAATTGATGACGGAAGCAGCGGGATTATGCGTGATTTCACGATTTCCAATCAGGCAGGTTTGCTTCATTCAGCCTGGCTGTCATCCCTTCCCAGGCTGTTGATATCCGTTATTTTTCTACTTTTTCTTATGATTGAATGTCTGTATTTTTTTGTTTCCCGGCAAGAGGTTGCAAAAAAGCATATCTACCTTAACGGGTTTCTTTTTACCTTGTCTCTCTGGCTTTTTTCCGAATCTCGATTGATGGGGTATCTGTTTCAAAATTCTGAGATGTTTTGCATTATCTCTTCGTTTCTTTTTTCCCTGCTGCCGCTGTTCCTGTGTTTGTATGTTAAAGAGGAATTCCCGCGGCAAAGCAAATGGTTTACCCTTTACAGCATCCTTTTTTTCCTTGTCTTTTTGATTATGCTGATTACCATCCTTAGCAGCAAAACAGCACCGATCACATTTCTTCCGATTTTCTTTGCTGAACTGCTTCTCGTAATCGTTACCGGTCTGATTTTTGCCATCGCCCATAAAAATGGCTCCGGTTCTGTTGGGTCTATCATTCTCTTTTCTGTTGCTGCCCTTACCGCTGTTTTGGCTTTTTTTGCATATGATTCCTATTGTTATTCACAGGACGCCTTTGGTCACATTGTCTTATTCGGCGCATGGTGCATCTGGTGCATTGCCCTGATTGCCAGAGCTGTTAAGGATCATAAGATGCAGTCCGATGTCGCTTTGCTTGGTTATTATAAAAAGCTGGCGTACACCGACTATTTAACCGGCCTGCAAAACAAAGCAGCATATGATCGGGACTTGCCTGTGATCGATTCTGAACATCCCGCACTGGCTGCCATTATGTTTGATTCAAACAATTTAAAAGAAATCAACGATCTGTACGGCCACGAAAGCGGGGACAAGCTGCTGCGATCCACTGCCTATTGCTTATCTACGGCTTTCGGTGAACAAAACCCCGTATATCGGGTCGGCGGCGATGAATTTATCGTTTTGCTGCCGGCAAATAAGGAAGAAGATATTCAGGAACTGATTACCAGAAAGCTGAACAAATTCAATGAACTGGTTGTCAGGAACAATGAAAACAGCGAATGGAAAATTAACATCGCATACGGCTATACGCTGCGCCGTTCGGGCGACCATATCTCTGCAAAAGCGATGGTGAGCAGCGCGGAAACCATTATGTACAGGAACAAACGCAATGAAAAACGGAAACAATCAAGACACAATGATGATAACTGACGGATCCATTCGCGAAGGGATCTTTTTGAGCAGACGCAATCGTTTTATAGCGCAGGTTTTGGTTGACGGAGAAACAATCTTATGTCATATACACAATACCGGCAGGCTTCAGGAACTGTTTGTTGAAGGAGCCGTTGTTCTTCTGAAAAAGGCAGAAAACGCAAACCGCAAGACTTCTTATGACTTGATTGCCGTCAGGAAAGGCAGCGGTTTTGTTTCCGTTGACAGCTATGCCCCAAACCGCGCAGCAGGGATCTTTTTGCGGGAAACCTTTGGTACAGAAGCATTGATAAAGCCGGAAGCCGCATACCACCAATCACGCTTTGATTTCTATGTGGAAACAAACAACCGCAGAATCTTTTTGGAAGTCAAAGGGGTAACGCTTGAAAAAAACGGCATTGCACTGTTCCCGGATGCGCGTACCGCAAGAGGTGTAAAGCATCTGACGGAGCTTTGCGACTGCGTGGACGACGGGTACGAAGCTGCCGTTTTATTTGTGATACAGTTTTCACCTGTGCGCGCGATGATGCCGAATGAATCGCAGGATCCCGCTTTTGCCAAAGCATTGAAACGGGCAAAGGAAAAGGGCGTTCATATTCTTGCCTATGATTGTGATGTCAGCATGGATTCCCTTCGTTTAAAAAACTCTGTTCCTGTTTTTTTGTAAGTTTTCTACAGTTTTTTTTCATTTTGCCACATACATTTGAAGTTCGCTCTATTGACAAAAATGTGTTGAATCGATATAATGTTTTTGTAATGACAAAGGCGTCATGGACAATGTTCCATGCCGCCTTTTTCATTTTTTTGATATTTATTTTAGGAGTGTTGCTCTATGGCATCTGTACCGGAAATCTACGGAACGCTTGTTTTTAACGACAAAACCATGCGCTCTCGCCTACCCAAAGATACTTACAAGAAACTGCGCAAGACCATCGACGACGGCAAGCATCTTGATCTTTCCATCGCCAACGAGGTGGCGCACGCCATGAAAGAATGGGCGATTGAAAATGGCGCGACTCACTTTACCCACTGGTTCCAGCCGATGACGGGCATTACCGCCGAAAAACACGACAGCTTCATCTCTCCGCGGGATGACGGCACCGTTATTATGGAATTTTCCGGCAAAGAGCTGGTTCGCGGCGAGCCGGATGCTTCCAGTTTTCCTTCCGGCGGACTGAGAGCAACTTTTGAAGCCAGAGGTTATACGGCGTGGGATCCGACCTCTTACGCGTTTATCAAAGACGGTTCTCTTTGCATTCCTACCGCTTTCTGCTCTTACGGCGGCGAGGCGCTTGACAAAAAAACGCCTTTGCTCCGTTCCATGGAAGTCATCAATAAGCAGGCACTGCGTATTTTGAAACTCTTTGGCTGCAATGATGTAAAGATGATAAAAACCACCGTTGGTCCTGAGCAGGAATATTTCCTGATCGATAAAGAGCTGTACGAAAAAAGAAAAGACCTGATCTTCACCGGAAGAACGCTTTTCGGCGCAAAACCGCCGAAGGGTCAGGAAATGGAAGACCATTACTTTGGTTCCATCAAACCGCGCGTTTCCGCCTTTATGGCAGATCTGGACAACGAATTGTGGAAACTGGGCATTCCGTCCAAAACAAAACACAATGAAGTGGCTCCTTCCCAGCACGAAATGGCGCCGATTTTCACCACGACCAATATCGCAACCGATCACAATCAGCTGACCATGGAAGTGATGAAGAAGGTTGCGGAAAAACACGGTCTGGTTTGCCTGCTTCATGAAAAACCCTTTGCCGGCGTTAACGGCAGCGGTAAACATAACAACTGGTCACTTTCGACCAATACCGGTGTAAACCTGCTCGAACCCGGTGATACCCCCTATGAAAACGCACAGTTTTTGCTGTTCCTGACAGCGGTCATCAAAGCCATTCACGAGCATCAGGATCTGATGCGTATTTCTGTAGCCACCGCCGGAAACGACCATCGTCTGGGCGCAAACGAAGCCCCGCCCGCTGTTGTTTCCATCTTCCTCGGCGATGAGCTTACCGCAATCATTGATGCCATTAAAAACGGTACGGCCTATGACCAGCAGGAAAAAGTACCGATGAAAATCGGCGTACATATTCTGCCTCGCTTCCCCAAAGATAACACCGACCGTAACCGCACATCTCCCTTTGCCTTTACCGGTAATAAATTTGAGTTCCGTATGCTGGGATCTTCCGCCTCTGTTGCGACGCCGAACATTATTCTGAACACCATTGTTGCAGAAGCGCTCCGTGAATTTGCGGATGAACTCGAAGCGGTTCCCGCAGAGGAATTCAACACCCACCTGCATGAGCTGATCAAATCCAATCTGATTGCACATGAAAATATTATTTTCAACGGCAACGGCTATGACGATGAATGGATCAAGGAAGCGACAGAAAAACGCGGCCTCTTGAACTTGAAAACCACGCCTGATGCACTTCCCTACTTTGTTTCGGATAAAAACATCAAACTGTTTACCGACCTGAAGGTTTTCACGGAAGCTGAAATGCATTCTCGTTATGAAATCCTTTTGGAAAACTATTGCAAGACCATCAATATCGAAGCCTTGACGATGCTGGATATGGCAAACAAAGATATTCTTCCGACCATCAGCGCTTATTGCAAATCACTTAGTGAAACCATTGCTTCCAAAAAATCGGTATTGGCTGACTGCAATTGCGAATACGAAGAAAAGACCCTTCGTCACCTGTCTGCTTTGTTGGCATCCGCCTTTGAAAACACCAACGCTTTGGATAAATCCCTGCTTGAAGTCAAAGAAATCGGCAGCCTCCAGGCGCAGGCAGATTACTACAAAGACAAAGTCTTTGCCTGCATGCAGCAGCTTCGCGCCACCGTTGATGAAGCGGAAACCATCACGGCAAAAAGCTATTGGCCTTATCCGAGCTATTCCGATTTGCTGTTCCATGTATAATTTTTGCTCATCTGCCGGAGTGCTTTTGCACTCCGGCGTTTTTGTCTCTATTTGCTGTCTTTTTGTCAGGAATCTCTCCATAAAAGACTTATACCGGAAAAGACTTTGGGCAAATAAAAGCTCATAAAAACACCAATCGGATTTCTTCTGTTCAAAGCAAATAAAATTTTTACTGATATTGTATTTTATAAAAATAGCTATTGAAAACCCGGAAATTGCGTGTTATAATAAGCCAGTATAAAGAAAAACGATGACGAAGACAGTACTTTTACCGGAAAAGGTGCAGAGAATGGGCGGTTGGTGCAAGCCCTGCTCGGTACGGCAAAAGGAAAATCCCTTCCGAGTTCCGCGCTGAACAACAAAGTAAGCGGCGGCGGTTTTCCTCCGTTACAGGGAACGCATATCAAACAGTATGCCGATAAGGGTGGTACAGCGAAGTTTCTTCGTCCCGGGCGGGACGGAGATTTTTTTATACCCTACGCGGCGCAACAGAAAGGACGGCAAACTATGGCTGTGTATAAACCGGTTTCATCTGACCTGAACTTTGTCAAACGGGAAAAAGAAGTTGAAAAGTTCTGGGATGAAAACCACATTTTCCAAAAAAGCATGGAGAACAGAAAAGGACATCCGACCTATATGTTCTATGATGGTCCTCCGACTGCAAACGGCAAGCCGCATATCGGTCATGTATTGACACGCGTAATCAAAGATATGATTCCCCGCTATAAAACCATGAAGGGTTATGATGTCCCGCGCAAGGCCGGTTGGGACACCCACGGCTTGCCGGTAGAACTGGAAGTTGAAAAGCTGTTAGGCCTTGACGGAAAAGAACAGATTGAAAAATACGGCATCGCTCCTTTTATTGAAAAATGCAAGGAAAGCGTTTGGAAATATAAGGGAATGTGGGAGGATTTTTCAAATACTGTCGGTTTTTGGGCGGATATGGACAATCCGTATGTCACATACAACAACAGTTTTATTGAATCAGAATGGTGGGCATTAAAACAAATCTGGGATAAAGGGCTTTTATATAAAGGCTTTAAAATCGTCCCTTATTGCCCACGCTGCGGAACCCCTCTTTCCTCACACGAAGTAGCGCAAGGGTATAAAAAGGTCAAAGAGCGCTCGGCAATCGTTCGCTTCAAAAAAACGGACGAAGACTGCTATTTCCTTGCCTGGACGACAACGCCGTGGACATTGCCCAGCAATGTTGCGCTTTGTGTTCATCCGGATGCGATCTACTGCAAAGTGAAAGCGGCAGACGGATACACCTATATTTTAGCGCAAGCCCTTCTGGACACGGTGCTCGGTTCGCTTGCCAAAGACGGCGAACAAGCATATGAAGTGCTTGAAACCTACAGCGGAAAGGATCTCGAATACAGCACCTATGTTCCGTTGTTTGACGCTGCGGCAAAAGAAGCAGAAAAGCAGCATAAAAAAGCACATTTCGTTACCTGTGATACTTATGTAACCATGGGAGACGGCACGGGAATCGTTCATATTGCGCCTGCCTTTGGTGAAGACGACTCCAAAGTCGGCAAGAAATATGATCTGCCCTTTGTCCAGTTTGTCAATGCAAAAGGTGAAATGACAAGTGAACTGCCCTATGCGGGATTGTTTGTCAAGGATGCTGACCCGAAGATCCTGACCGATTTGGACAAGGAAGGGCTTTTGTTCTCTGCTCCCAAATTTGAGCATGATTATCCCTTCTGCTGGCGCTGTGATACTCCGCTGATTTACTATGCGCGTGATTCCTGGTTTATCAAAATGACCGCTGTGAAAGACGACCTGATCCGAAATAACAACACGATCCACTGGATCCCGGAAAGCGTCGGCACCGGCCGCTTCGGTGAATGGCTGAAAAATGTACAGGATTGGGGACTGTCGCGCAACCGTTATTGGGGCACACCGCTGAATATTTGGGAATGTGAGAGCTGCGGCCATCGTCATTCCGTCGGCAGTATTGCTGAATTGAAGGAGCTTTCCGACAACTGTCCCGATGACATCGAATTGCATCGTCCCTACATCGATGCCGTGACATTCAAGTGTCCGGAATGCGGAAAGACCATGAAGCGCGTGCCGGAGGTTATCGACTGCTGGTTCGATTCCGGCGCCATGCCCTTTGCGCAATACCACTATCCGTTTGAAAACAAGGAATATTTTGAAAGTCACTTCCCTGCCGACTTCATTTCCGAAGCGGTAGACCAGACCCGTGGCTGGTTCTATTCCCTTTTGGCAATCTCTACGCTGATTTTCAACAAAGCGCCCTATAAAAATGTAATCGTTCTCGGCCATGTGCAGGATAAGGACGGCAAAAAAATGTCCAAATCTAAAGGCAACGCCGTCGATCCGTTTGACGCCTTGGAAAAATTCGGAGCAGATGCCATTCGTTGGTATTTCTACACCAACTCCGCGCCCTGGCTGCCGAATCGCTTCCATGATGACGCTGTCACCGAAGGTCAGCGTAAATTCCTCGGTACTCTTTGGAATACCTATGCCTTCTATGTTTTGTATGCGAATATCGATCATTTCAACCCCAAAGAGCACAAACTTAACAAAGACGGACTTTCTGTCATGGATCGCTGGCTTTTGTCAAAAATGAACACCATGGTCAAGACCGTTGATGAGGAACTGGACGGTTATCATATTCCGGAAGCAGCTCGCGCACTGGACAATTTTGTTGATGAAATGAGCAACTGGTATGTGCGCCGCTGCCGTGAACGCTTCTGGGGAGCCGGACTTTCTGACGACAAGATCAACGCCTATATGACCCTATATACCGCGCTGGTCAATGTCGCCAAAGCAGCCGCGCCGATGATTCCCTTTATGACCGAAGAGATTTACCAGAATCTGGTCAGAAGCATTGATCCAGACGCGCCGGAAAGCATTCACCTTTGCGATTTCCCGGTTTGCGACGACAGCATGGTAGACCCGCAGTTGGAAGACGCCATGGAAGAAGTACTTCGCATTGTTATTTTGGGCAGAGCAGCCAGAAACGGCGCAAACATCAAAAACCGTCAGCCCCTTGCGTCGCTGCGTGTTGCCGCCGATCATCCGCTTGAAAAACTGTATACGGATATCATTAAAGACGAACTGAATGTCAAAGAAGTCCTCTTTATTGACAGTGCCGATTCTCTTTTAAGTTACATCTTTAAACCGCAATTAAAGACCGTAGGTCCGAAATTCGGCAAAAAGGTTGGTGAAATCCGCGCCGCTCTTGCAGAAGCGAACGGCAACGAACTGAAAAAAGAATTGGATCAAACGGGTAGTGTGCGCCTTGCCCTTTCCGATGGCGAAGCGGTGCTTACAAGGGATGATTTGTTGATTGAAACCAAGCAAAGCGAGGGACTTTACACTTTGACGGATAACGGCGTAACCGTCGCACTGGATACTGTGATCACGCCGGAACTGGAAAAAGAAGGCTTTGCCCGGGAAATGATCAGTAAAATTCAAACCATGCGCAAGGAAGCAGGTTTTGAAGTTACCGATCACATACTGGTAACCATCGACGCTGACGCAGCGCTGAAAGACCAAATCTCACCGTATCTGGACGAAATCTGCCGTGTGGTACTGGCGGAAAGCATCACTTTCGGGGAACCGAAAGGATATGTCAAAAAGTGGGATATCAACAAAGAGAACGCCGTGATCGGCATTGAAAAAATCTGATTCCTGCGCCACGGAAAACACATTCGCCTGATGCTCTCAGAATAAGATTTCTGATTGAAAAAACACCTCTGCTCGATATAAAATTCGGCAGGGGTGTTTTGTTTACCATATGAATCTGCGTCTTTCTGAAACCAGAAAGAACCGACCCTACAGGGAAGGAGCTGCCGCCGCAAAAGCGACGACAGCTCGTTTTTAATTTTCACTTATATGGGCACTTATACTCTTTGTTTTGACAGCCGCTTGTTCTTAAACAGGCAGAGCACCCCGAAAACGATCAGTGCCAAACCGATCGCCAAAAGCCACCAAAGGTGGTATGTGTTGACAAAAGGAACAAACGACTTCACAGAAATCTGATAAGCGGGAGGGGAATCCGGATCAGGAAGAGCCGGGGCAATGCTGCCGCCCCCTATCGGTTCCGTAACCGTATTTTCCAAGGGCATTTCCACCCACATTTTGCCGGGAACATAAAGGGACACAATCATCGGGACAATAAGGATCAGCACACCCAAAACAAGCGCAGTAATGGCAAGTGCTTTTTTTGTTTTCATAAAAACTCCCCCAATCAAAAAAGTTGAAAATTATTTGCTATAGGTATACTCAAAAATCAGAAGACCGATTGGTTTATTAGTGTATGCGCCTTGCTGCACCAACTTACCGGTAAGTTTATTATAGATATCAAAGGTCGTTTGATTGTAGACGATATACACTTTGTTTTGTATTTTCTTATTTGCCGGAACAATCGTATGATGCAACTTTTCGACTTGATAGAATTGCTCTGCATCATACCCAACAGTAGACTTTACGGTACGAGCCCCAAGCGGAACCGATGTGGAAACGATGACTGATTTTGAATAGGAAAAAGTTTCGCTCACAGTTGCCGGTCCTTCGTAATAATTTGAAGCTTCCGGGTAATCCGGATAAAAGAAATCTCTTGTCCCATGAAAAACATTTTTTGTTGCATACATCAGCCCTGATGCCGAAGGCTGCATTTGCGGATCCACAGACTGAACCGCATCCGGCATATGATAGGTATAACAATTTATGCGCTCCAAGCGATATCCGACAGGAACAGAAATGTTTTCCTTTTCTATTTGCGCCTGAAGCAGCAAAGGATCCGTGATACTGTCATGAGAAACGAGAATCATGCCGGTATTTGCTTCCTTTGACACCGCTGTGGGCACAGCAGCATGAGAAGTCATCAACAAAGAAAGAGAAAAAAGCATCAAAATGGATATCATTTTTTTCATTATATTTTCTCCATTTTATGTTATCGAAATAAAATTTCGTTTTATCCATCCGATCAGCACATTGGAATCACCCTCTAAAAAATACATGAATTACATTTATATTATAGCGATATTACATAAAAAAGCAATAGATTTTCCTTTTTTAATTTTATTTTTACAAATAATACAATCTAAAACCGAATATTGAATTTCTTATTTGGTAATTTTAAACATATTTTTTGCATTTTCTTCTGTCTATCGACAAAATTTATCGTATGCAATTGAAATAATATTTCTGTTTTTCTCGTTATGAAGGGAGAAACAGATGAAATAAAAATCGTCCGAAAAAAAGACTGCCGCGTGTAATATCGCGACAGTCATTTTCAGATAACAATCAATTGAAGGCGATCCATGCAGCAAAAAATCAATCACAGTTGATTTTTTCGGCTGTTAGCGCAATGGTCTTTTCGCCGAGAGCCCGGGAAGAAACCGTAACGGTAATCTTGCCGCTTTCGCCTTTCGACTTGAGCCAGAACGCACGGACACCACCGACCAGGGCAAATTCATCCGGACCGATGACTTCAGCCGGTCCGTCTACGCTGACATGAAATACATCATTGTCATAAGGAAGACGGTTGCCGTTCTGATCCACAGCTTCCAATGCCACGCGCACCACATCGTATGTCTCTTTTTCAACAAGAGCATCACGATCGGCTTTGACGGTAAAATCAACCGCAGAAACACTGGTTTTGACAATGGTTTTAATCAGTTCACCGTCTTTATAGCCTTCATACTTATACTCAACCTGCGTACCGCCCCAGTTGGCAATATATTTCGTCACCAGGTTATAAATCTGCTTGACACTCATTCTGCCTTTCAAAAAGGCTGCGGCAACATATAAATATTTGTAAGGGGGCATGGCGAAACCATACTGGCTGGCGGCAACCAGCGCGACCTTCAAATATTCTGCGGCTTTTTCATCGAGATGCTCGGTCTTAATCAGCGCATCGCCGATATAGTCTTCGGGGCAAATGGGCGGGTGCGGGAGATTCGGGAAGCGTTTTTTATTCGGATAGGCAATACTCTTCAGCTCGCCGTTTTTATAAACCTTTACATAATCACAGTTGGTAAAAATGTAGACCGGGCCGACACTGCCGCCGGGATGATCGCCGATATCCATTGAGGAAGAACATTCCATCACCGGCACCTTATCCTGCTGAGAAGCGTAAACCGATGCTGCGAGTTTCGGCATGCGGAACATATCCAGTACGCCGTGATAGCAAATTTTATCTCCGCTGCCAAAATCTTTATGCGTGTTATAGTCGGCAAAGCACCAACCGGTAGCGCCGCTGATGCGTTTGTTTCCGAAGGCCGTGTTCTGAACCCGCAGATGGCGCAAAGCGTGCTCTGTGCGCGTCGGCTCATTATCAAAAGATTTTGTCGGGAACATATGCCCGTTATGCTCGGTGACAAGATATGGCTTCGTCAATCCGGTTACAATGGCGGGCGGCAAAAGCTTGATTGCCTTGCCGGCGTGGCTGAAGTCATTGTAGGTATAGACATCCTCCAAAAGGTGGCTGCGGGGGAAATTACGAACACCACCAGTCTGGCGCGTGGGATCCAATTTGCGGGCAAGAGCGTTAGTCTGTTTATAAAACTCATCACAGTCTACGCCTTCGTTGACACGCACGCCCCACAGAATCACACAGGGGTGATTCCGATCGCGCACGACCATGCTTTCGATGTTATCCAAGCAATTATCACGCCACTCCCCTTCCCCGAGGAACTGCCAGCTGGGCATTTCGGTAAAGACCAAAAGGCCGATTTCATCGCAGCGATCCAAAAAGTGGATTGAATCCGGATAGTGAGCGGTTCTGACAAAATTGCAGCCCAGACGGTATTTGAGCGTATCAGCATCGTCCCTCTGCGCAGAGGCAGGCATGGCATATCCCACATACGGATAGCTTTGATGACGGTTCAGCCCGAGAAGCTGAATCGGTCTGCCGTTCAGCACAAAACCGGTTCTGGTAAAACGGGCTTCACGGAAACCAAAGCGCACCTCGGTGTTATCCCCCTGATAGGTGATGCGCAAGGTATAAAGATTCGGATCGTCAACATCCCACAGTTTGGCATCGCCGATTTTCCAAACCGTATGAATCATTTTGCCCTCGAAGGAAAAAGTATGAACTTTCAGAACCTTTCCCTTTTCGCACAGAGAAAAAGTAAATTGCCCCTGCGCGCTTTCATTCAGCGTAATATCAGCTTCAATCGTTTTGTCCGGCGCAAGCGCATTGGGCGTCTTCACAAAAACATTTTCGATATAGGTGCTTTCGGTGATTTCGAGCCAAACCTCGCGATAAATACCGCCATAAACAAGGTAATCAACGACATTGCCAAACGGCGGGATCTCGGGACGCTCCGTTGAATCAAGCATGACAGCGATCACATTTTCGGCTTTATTTACGCAGTCAGTGATATCGAATACGAACGGAGTGTAGCCGCCCTTATGGCTGCCAACCGTTTTTCCATTGACCGAAACAACCGCATAGTTTGCCGCACCTTCAAAATGCAGAAGGACGCGTCTGCCGTTTTCAAACGCCTCTTTGGGAAGTTTAAAATGCTTCCGATAGCAACTGACGAACTGATAATCGCGCTCATCAAAATAATTCAGCGGCAGTTCGCGGTTGGTATGGGGAATTTCGACAGTGGTAAAGGAAGAATCGTCAAAACTTTTCTTCATCATCTCGTCACTGTAAGCAGGCGAATACTTCCAGTCGAAATTCAGTGGAATAGACTTTCTCATAACCTGTCTCCTTTGTTTTCTGTTTGTAGGTATTGAATGATATTCTCTTTTTTGTTGCTGCATTTTTCCTCGATCACCGCAGCAAGCGCGCTCTGCAAAAGCGAACCGACCTGCTGTCCGCTGACCGAAAAAGCGTTTTCCAGATCTTCGCCGTTTACGGCAAGATCACGAAGGCTGTAGCATTCCCTGGCACCCTTCACCTGTTCCAAAAGGGAGCGGGCATGACTGAGCTGTTCGGAAATATCGCGGTATGGCTCCGCCAAAGCACCGCGATCCGCTTTGCGCATTTGCAGGTAGCGAAGAAAATTTTCTTCGCCCATTTCGCACAAATACCGTTTCAGCGTGACTTTATCTTCCGGAATCGGGCGATCATGCACGCCGACAAGATAGCTTGTCTGCTCAATGGTACGCGACGGGAATTTCATGCGGGTCAATTCCTCTTTTGTGATCCTTGCGCCCGCTTCAGCGTGTCCGGTAAAATCGCTGTCGCCATTTCCCCGAATCGTTTCTACTGTCGGCTTGCCGACATCATGGAACAGCATGACCAACCGCAGATAATCATCATTCGGATCAACAGCATCCACCGTATGACAAGTATGTTCCCAAACATCATAAGCGTGCTTTTTCCCGATCTGCGGGTGTCGATACTCCGCGCGCAATGAGGGAAACAGTTCAAAAATCACTTCCCCGTAAGAAAGCAGAACCTTCCCCGCATTTTTGCCGCGAAGCAGTTTCATCATTTCCTTTTGCAGTCGTTCGGCAGATACCTTATGCAAATTTTCTTTTAACCGAAAAATTGCTTTTTCCGTTTCCGGCGCAATGGTAAATCCCAGAACAGAAGCAAAACGCAGGGCGCGCATTATGCGCAGCGCGTCTTCGGAAAACCGAAGCGCCGGGTCGCCGACACAGCGAATGATCTTGTTCTGGATATCAGCGCAGCCGTTATAAGGATCAACCAGCCCTTCGCTTTGAGAAAAAGCGATCGCATTGACGGTAAAATCCCGGCGAGCCAGGTCTGCAAGAATCGAATCCGTAAAAATGACCTGATCCGGATGCCGGCTGTCAGAATACGAGCCATCCAGACGGTGTGTCGTGATTTCCACCGGAGAGCCGCCGGATATGACGGTAATTGTGCCATGCTTTTCACCGATATCAATGGTCCGGTAATCGGAAAAAACCTTTTTGATTTCAGACGGCAGTGCAGTGGTCGTTATATCGTAATCATCCGCAGACTGCCCCATCAAAGAATCCCGCACCGAACCGCCAACCGCATACGCTCGATACCCCGCCTTTTCAAGCCGATCCATCAAAACGCGAATATTATCCGGTAAAAACATATGATCCTCCCTTAAAGATAGGTTCCTTCCTATCCTTGCTATCTTACCATACTTTTCCGACAAAGTCCATACATTTTCTTTGATGACTTGAAAAGAATCTTGAACTGTGCTACACTTTTTTGGAGGTGCTGATTATGACTTTTCAGGAAAAATTAGAAGAGTATGCCAAAATTATTGTTTCTCTGGGCATTCATGTAACAAAGGGAAAATATGTTTTGCTGTCCTGTCCGATCATTGCCGCCGATTTTGGCCGTTTGGTAGCCAAAAACTGCTACAAAGCCGGCGCAAAGGATGTCATCATGTTTTATCATGATGAAAAATTTTCCCGTTTGCGTTATGATTGCGCGGCAAAAGAAGTCATTGCCGACATCCCGTTCTGGCAGGCGGAAAGACGGAATTACTATGCGCGTGAAGGCTGCTGCAATATCAGTATTATTGCCGACGACCCCGAAATTTTTACCGGAGCGGAAAGCGACAAGCTTATGAGTGCCGCTATTGCTTCTAAAAAAGCATACAAAGAATTTTATGACATTATGGATCGCGGCGGCGTGCGCTGGACGGTTGTCGCCTACCCCAATCCGAAGTGGGCAAAAAAAATTTTCCCGGATCTTTCCGAAGACGACGCCGTCAACGCTCTGATGGAGCAGATTTTTCAAACCGTGCGGATCGGCAGCGGTGATTCGCAGGACAACTGGAAAAAACACGACGCCATTTTAAAAGAACGCGCAAAAAAGCTCAATGACTATTCTTTCACCAGCCTGCATTACCGAAATCACCTTGGTACCGATCTTTCTGTCTTTCTTCCGGACGGTCACATCTGGTATGGTGGCAGCGAACAGGATCGGGACGGCGTTGATTATTTTCCCAATATGCCTACAGAAGAAATTTTTACCATGCCCCACAAAGACAAAACGGAAGGCATTGTCTATTCGGCCATGCCGCTGGTCTATCAGGGCGCCATTATCGATGCGTTTTATCTGAAGTTCCACAACGGTAAAGTGGTTGCCTATGATGCGAAAAAAGGCAAAGAAGTATTAACGCGATTACTCGATACCGACGATGGCTCAAAAATGCTTGGTGAAGTGGCGCTGATTCCTTATGATTCTCCGATCCGAAAAACCGGGCTGTTGTTTTATGAAACCCTTTTTGACGAGAACGCATCCTGCCATCTGGCACTTGGCGAATGTTATCCTAACACCATTCGCAACGGAGAAAACATGACCGAAGAGGAGCTGGCAAATCACGGCGGGAATAAAAGCGTCAATCATGTTGATTTTATGATCGGAACGGCGGACTTGTCAATTGACGGCATTCTTTCCGACGGGAGCGTTATTCCTGTATTTCGGGATGGAAATTTTGTATTTTAATTTTATACGCTCAGCAGCAGGTTGATTTTTCCGGATAAAAGCGGCAAAAAATCAACCTGTATTCTTTTTATCTGCCATTAAAAAAATAATCTGATGCCTTTTGCTCAATCTTGCCAGAATTTATGAACGAAAAACAAATAATTTTCTCCAAAAAATCCATTGTTTTTCCGACTGTCATATGGTATCATAATTCTTGATTTTTTTCAGAAAGAAGGATATTTGTGGATTTTTTGATGGACATTTTCGGCAATGTGACTGAATTATTCACCATGCTCGGCGGCAAACAGCTTGTCATGTGGATTATCGGCGCAGTGCTTATCTTTCTTGCCATTAAAAAAGAAATGGAACCGTCACTGCTGCTGCCTATGGGCTTCGGCACCATTCTTGTCAATCTGCCCAATTCCGGCGCCATCGGTGAGGAAGGCGCCATTGAAGTGCTGTTTGACATGGGTATTGCAAATGAGCTGTTCCCTTTGATTTTATTTATCGGTATTGGCGCAATGATCGATTTTGGTCCGTTGCTGTCCAACCCAAAGCTGATGATTTTCGGTGCCGCTTCCCAATTTGGTATTTTTGCGGCTTTCTTCATCGCGACTCTTGCCGGTTTTGACATCCGCGACGCCGCTTCTATCGCCGTCATCGGTGCTGCCGACGGTCCGACCTCGATCTTTGTTTCTCAAACGCTTAATTCCGCTTATACCGGCGCAATCATGGTTGCTGCGTATTCGTATATGGCGCTGGTACCCGTTATTCAGCCGCCGGTCATTAAGCTGCTGACCACCAAAAAAGAGCGTTTGATTCGTATGCCTTATGCCATGTCCAGCGTAAGCAAACGCACAAAGATTCTCTTCCCCATCTTTGTTACGATTATTGCCGGTCTGGTTGCGCCCGCCAGCGTTGCTCTGGTTGGCTTCCTGATGTTCGGCAACCTGATTCGTGAATGCGGCGTGTTGGACAACCTTTCCAACACAGCCCAAAATGTTCTTGCGAACCTGATTACGATCCTGCTTGGTCTGACCGTCGCCAATCAAATGCGCGCTGACTCGTTCCTGAAATGGGAAACCATTCTGGTTATCTTGATCGGTCTTGCCGCATTTGTCTTTGATACCGCCGGCGGCGTTTTGTTCGCAATATTCCTGAACCTGTTCCTCAAACAAAAAATCAACCCCATGGTTGGCGCCGCAGGTATTTCCGCCTTCCCGATGTCCAGCCGCGTCGTGCATAAAATGGGACAGCAGGAGGATAATCAGAACTTCCTTCTGATGCACGCTGTCGCAGTCAATGTTTCCGGACAGGTCGCTTCGGTCATCGCAGGCGGCATGATCCTGAACTTCTTTGCTTGATTACGGAAAGGAGCTTGAATCATGGAAGAAAATTTCACCACGGAATACAGCGCCGAAGCGCTCATGTCCGAATCAGTAGCCAGTGAGACGGAAGCCTTTGCCTCATCCGGTGAATATAACCTTGACGAACCCGCATCCCTGGGGGAAGCGGCAGGCATTATGGGAAAAGGCATGCTGGGTGTGTTCGTCGTTATTGGCGTAATTATTCTTTGCGTATTCGCACTGAATCGTGCCGGAAAAAAAGATAAGAAAAAGGAAAAAGAAAGCAAATAACTTTTTCAGCAAACAAAAAAACGATCCGCAGAAAAAATTCTGCGGATCGTTTTTTTGTTTATTATCTGGTAAAATCTTCAACGATTTTACCATCCTGAATGCGCACATTACGCGGAGCATTGGCGGCGATCCCGTTATCATGGGTAATCAAAATGACCGTTGTACCGTCCTCATGCAGCTCGTGGATCATATTCATGACTTCCTTGCCGGAAGCGGAATCCAGATTGCCTGTCGGCTCATCTGCCAAAATAATCGGAGGCTTTGCGGCAAGAGCGCGAGCAATGGCAACACGCTGCTGCTGTCCGCCGGACATCTGCGCCGGCAAATGATCGATGCGGTGTCCCAAACCAACACGACGCAGCGCAGGAATGGACAATCTCTCGCGTTCTTCCGGCGGCATTCCCCGATAGACCAGAGGCAGCTCAACATTGGCTTTGGCAGTCAAAGAAGGAATCAGGTTAAATCCCTGAAAAATAAAACCGATTTCCTTGTTGCGGATGTCCGACAATTCGTCATCCGTCAAGCCGGCAACATTTTTCCCGTCGAGCTTATAGATGCCGCGGGTCGGCACATCCAAAAGTCCCAATATGTTCATCAGGGTAGATTTTCCCGAACCGGACTGGCCGATAATGGCAACATATTCCCCTTTATTAACGGTCAAGGAGACGCCGTCCAGTGCGCGAACTTCATTTTCGCCGGGATTATAAATTTTATAAACATTCTTAATTTCTACCAAAGGCATGAAAAACACTCCTTATGGTCAAACCTTGGCAAGCGCCTGTTCGACATCTGCAAGAATATCAGAGATATCCTCAATACCGACTGAAAAGCGAATCAGATCTGCGCCGACGCCTGCCTCAATCAGCTGTTCATCGGTAAGCTGACGATGGGTCGTGCTTGCCGGGTGCAGCACACAGGTACGGCAGTCAGCAACATGGGTAACAATGGCGGCAAGTTTTAAAGAATCCATAAATTTGGTTGCCGCTTCCCTGCCGCCCTTGACGCCAAAGGAAACAACGCCGCAAGTGCCGTTGGGCATGTATTTCTGTGCCAGATCATAATACTTATCACCCTTCAAACCGGGATAGCGCACCCAACTGACCTTTTCATGACCTTGCAGATATTCCGCAACCTGTAAAGCATTTTCACAATGTTTCGCAACACGCAGGGGCAGCGTTTCCAATCCGTTGTTGAGAAGAAACGCATTAAACGGCGCAGGGATGGATCCCAAATCACGCATAAGCTGAGCGGTTGCTTTTGTAATATAAGCAGCCTTGCCAAAACGCTCGGTATAAATGATCCCATGATAAGAATCATCCGGCGTAGTCAAGCCAGGGAATTTGTCGTTCTGCGTCCAATCGAAATTGCCGCTGTCAACAATCACACCGCCGACTGCCGCTGCGTGGCCGTCCATATATTTGGTCGTGGAGTGCGTCACAATGTCTGCACCAAATTCAATGGGACGGCAATTTACCGGCGTGGGGAAAGTATTATCAACAATCAGCGGAACCCCGTTGGCATGGGCGCATTTTGCAAACTTTTCAATATCCAGCACATCCAAAACTGGATTGGCAAGCGTTTCGGCAAAAACCGCCTTGGTATTGGGACGGAAACACGCCATGATCTCTTCTTCGGAAGCGTCAGGATGAATAAAAGTAAAATCAATACCCATTTTTTTCATCGTGACAGAGAAAAGATTGAAAGTGCCGCCGTAAATCGAGCAGGAACTGACCACATGGTCTCCTGCTCCGGCAATATTAAAGACCGAATAAAAGGATGCAGCCTGACCGGAAGAAGTCAGAATGGCAGCAACGCCGCCTTCCATATCGGCAATTTTTGCCGCTACCGCATCATTGGTCGGATTTTGCAGACGCGTATAGAAATATCCGGATGCTTCCAGATCAAAAAGTCTGCCCATTTCTACGCTGGAATCATATTTATAAGTCGTGCTTTGAATGATGGGAAGCACGCGTGGTTCGCCATTTTTGGGGGTGTAACCGCTTTGAACGGCTTTGGTTGCTATTTTGAAATCTGACAAGGGAACTCTCTCCTTTTTATCCTAAAAATTCTTTCATCAGGGACACGCCGTCAGGGACATAAACGCCGGTAGCCTGAGCGGATTTTTCATTTACTGAGGCAACGCCACTATCCACCGGTGCGCTTTTTTGCATCATGGCAAAAGGAACAGGATCAGGCGCATGGGTCTTTGTGGTCAATGGTGTCGGATGATCGGGAAGACACATGATTTTATAATCCTCACCGGTAGAATTCAGATACGCCATCAAAGGTCCGACAATTTTCGCATCGATCAGCTCGATGGCCTTGACCTTGTTTTCCGGCTCACCACGGTGACCGCATTCATCGGGCGCTTCCACATGAACATAAACAAAATCCTGACCGTTTTTGAAAGCGTCAATAGCAGCCTGGCATTTTCCTTCAAAATTGGTATCCAGATAGCCCGTTACACCTTCGACCTCGGGGGTTTGCATTCCGGCACAGCCGCCGATTCCCTTTAACAGATCCACGGCGGAAATGATGGTTCCTTTTAAACCGTGCATTTCGTAAAAATTCCCGAGAGAAGGCTTGGTGCCTTCGCCCCAGAGCCAAATGGAATTGGCGGGACGCTTACCTTCCGCGATGCGTTTGCGGTTGACCGGATGCTGCATCAGGAAGTCATAGCTTTTTTTCATCATATCAATCAAAGGCGCAGCCTTTTCAGCAGTGGAAAGATACGGGCCGATCACACGGTCGGAAATATCATGCGGCGGGGTCATGGAGCCAAGATCCATTGTACCATTGTGCCAAACAAGGCAATGACGATAGCTGACGCCGTTATAAAAACGAAAACGATCCGTACCGAATTTCTCTTCAACGGAACGAATGATTTCGGCTGCTTCAGCAGTAGAGATATCACCGGCTGAATAATCCACCATGACTTTATTTTCATACGGTTCATCGTCTGAAAGTGTTACCAGATTACACCGCAAAGTGACATCGGTATCCAGCAGGTTTACACCGATACTGACCGCTTCCAGCGGGGAACGGCCGGTATAGCAGGTACGCGCATCATAACCCAGCACGCCCAAATTAGCAACATCGCTGCCGGGTTTCAATCCGTCCGGAACGGTTTTGACCAAACCGACCTTGCCGTGCGCGCCAATGAAATCAAGATTTGGTTTTTTTGCCAAATCCATCGGCGTATGGCCGTTTAACGCCGGACAGGGATAATCCGCCATACCGTCAAAAAGAACCACCGCGTATTTCATATACTGTCATCCTTCCCATGGGGTTCATTCGCTTTGCTGCATGGCAAAGCATGATAGTAAAGTATACCATACTTTACCGGAGGAATCAACTGAAACATCCATGCAATTTTTATGAACAAATTTATAAAGCAAACACAAAAACGCAAACTCCTACAAGACGGACGCGGCAAAGACTTCTCCATTCTTCGCCGCAATGAAAAAAACAAAAAAAGTATAAAAAACCTCTTGCAAATTGCAAAGGAATGTGATATAGTATAGAGCGTTCCAATCATCCGGGTGTGGCGCAGTTGGGAGCGCGCTTGACTGGGGGTCAAGAGGCCGTGAGTTCAAGTCTCGCCACTCGGACCAAAAAAGTCTGATGTGTCAACAATTTTCGGCACATCAGGCTTTTTGTTTTCCCCTATATCGAACGACAAAAATAACATCGGGCGGGAATCTTGCATTCGAGATTCCCGCCCCTTTCCTGTTTTTACGAAATGGATCTTTTATTCTTTGCCGCTCCAACAATAAGTACAGAGCTTTTCTTCCGGCAAACCGGTCGCTTTTACCAGATCATCCAAACGGTGATACCGCAGAGAAGTAAAATGCAGTTTTTTCCCGATGGCGGCAACCATGTTATTGTATTTTTCACTATCGGGATCGGCATATTCCCGCAAAGTGGCTTCATCCGGCTCGCCGCCCTCAAGTTCCACGATCACGCGGCGGGCAATTAATTCCATTTCCGATGTGGAACGAGAAAAATTCAAGTACTTACAGCCAAAGAGCAGAGGCGGACAGGCCGGGCGGATATGCACTTCCCTTGCGCCGCTTTCGTACAAAAATTCGGTCGTTTCCCGAAGCTGTGTGCCGCGCACAATGGAATCATCAATAAGCAAAAGGCTTTTATCCTCAATCAGATCATGAATCGGAATCAGTTTCATTTTCGCTATCAGATCGCGTTTTTTCTGGGTCGTTGGCATAAAAGAACGCGGCCAGGTGGGGGTGTACTTGACAAAGGGACGGGCAAAGGGGATCCCCGACTCATTCGCATAGCCAATGGCATGCGCCGTGCCGGAATCCGGAACACCAGCGACAAGATCGGGTTTTGCGTCATCCCGCTGCGCCAGCAGATGCCCGCATTGGTTGCGCATTTTTTCCACATTCAGTCCTTCATAGCTCGAAGACGGATAGCCGTAATAGACCCACAAAAAAGTACAGATTTTCATCTGATCGCCCGGCTCAACTAATGTTTTGACGCCGTTTGCCGCATCCATAACTACAACTTCTCCGGGACCGAGCTCTTTAACATCTTTATAGCCAAGATTGAAATAAGCAAAATTTTCAAAGCTCGCGCAATAGGCGTCTTCTTTTTTGCCGATCACAATCGGGGTTCTGCCTAAACGGTCCCGCGCAGCATAGATTCCCCTCGGGGTCAGAATCAGCATACTCAAGGAACCATCCACTATTTGCTGTGCATAGCGAATGCCCTCAATAAAATTATCCTTTTGATTGATGATGGCACCGACAAGTTCCGTCTGGTTGATCTCGCCATTGCTCATTTCAAAGAAATGCGTTTTTCCGCGAATGATTTCACTGACGATTTGATCGGCGTTGTTGATTTTTCCGATGGTTGTAATGGCAAAGGTGCCATGATGGGAGCGCATTAAAATCGGCTGCGCCTCAAAATCGGAAATACAGCCAATCCCCATCTTGCCGCGCATTTCGTTGGATTCAGACTGAAACTTGGTCCGAAAGGGCGCATTTTCAATGTTATGAATTGCCCGTTCAAAGCCGTTTTCCGGATCATAGACCGCAAGCCCGGCGCGCCGCGTTCCCAGATGCGAATGATAATCTGTACCGAAAAACAAATCAAAAACACAATCCTCTTTTGAAACGACCCCGAAAAATCCACCCATAGTAAGACCTCACAATGAAAAAATAACATATTCAGTATAGCAGAGATTCATGAACAAAAAAAGTGATTTTGCAAAAATCCGCGAAATAAATCATAATTTATCAAAAAACAAAAAATGCTTCCAAATAGCAGGAATACTTCTTTTTCTTGCTTGCCCCTTGTTATTCCGGTAAAACTCTGTTAAGATAAGTAACAGCATTTTGATAATCTGAAAAAGGGGACGCCTTATGGCAAATACATCCACCGATTCAACAGGCAGCATTGCCCGGCAATTGATTCGTTTTAGCCTGCCACTGATTTTCAGCGGCATTTTACAACAGCTTTACAGCTGGGGGGACGCTTTTATCGTCGGCAATACGGACGGGGAAACAGCGTTGGCTGCCATTGGCTCAACAACAACGGCAGTCAATTTTTATATCACGACAATTACCGGATTTACGCTCGGCCTTGCCATCCTGTTTGCCCAAAATTACGGCGGCAGAAATTATTCGGTTATTCCCAAACTTCTTTCGACCTTTTCGCTGACCATGGGCGGCGCCTTTCTGATCCTTGCAATCGTGGGCATTGTTTTCACGCCGCAATTCCTTCTTTTGCTGCATACCACAAAAGAAACGATCGACCTTGCCGTGTCCTATTTACAGGTAGTGCTTTGCGGAATTCCCTTCCTTGCTGTTTACAATGTATATTCCGCAGCGCTGCGCGGACTTGGAAACAGCCGCGCCCCGTTTTATTCCGTGTTGCTTTCTTCGATTGCCAATGTGATATTGGATATCCTTTTTGTTGCCTGTTTTCATTGGGGCGTTACCGGCGCAGCACTGGCAACGGTTTTTTCTCAAGCGGCTATGACTGTTTATTTGCTGGCATACAGCATCAAAAAGTATTCCCTTCTGCGCTTTTCGCTGAACCGCAGCATTCTTGACCGTTCGTTGTGGGTTCAAGGCTGCCGGTTCGGTCTGCCGCCGATGATCCAGTCATCTGTCAGTGCATTTGGCAGCCTGATTTTGCAGAATTTTATGAACGGGTTCGGCACAGCCACCGTTGCCGCCATTACAACTGCCTATCGCGTTGACTCCATCGTCATGATACCGATTGTAAATCTTTCTTCCGGCATTTCCACCCTAAGCGCCCAGTACCGCGGCGGAGATGAAAGAAAGAAAGCAAAGCGGGTTTTTCTCGCAGGACTTCTACTGATGGCAGGCGTGTCTCTCCTATTGACCTTTACGGTTATTCCAACAGGAGGAAAATTGATTTCGCTATTCGGCGCCGGACAGGAAGCCGTCAAGATTGGCAGCGACTTTTTTCGACGGATCGCAGTATTCTATCTGGTTTTTGGGGCGGCAAACGCCATACGAGGCTATCTTGAAGGGATGAGCTTTGTCAATTTTTCAAGCTTTGCGGGAATTTTTTCCCTTGTATGCCGAATTATTGCTTCATATGCAATGAAACCCTTCTTCGGCAATATGGTTATTGCATGGGCGGAAGTTTTCAGCTGGCTTGTGCTTTTGCTGTTATACACCTTTCGCGTTATTCTGTTTTTCATCCAGTCGCGAAAGCAGGCATGGATCGGCGCTGATAATGAATGAAAATCTGGTGCTTTTTGTATAAAATTAAATTTTCGCTTGCATATACCTTAGCGATTTGTTATACTAAATAGGATAAAATTGACGCAGAAATGTGTCAAATTATGGTAAGGAGTCAAACATAATGGCAGAAGAAAAGAAAAAATTCAGTCTCAGCAGCATTGACAATGCCGCTGAGGAAAAGGGTTCTTTCATGAAAACCCTTTGGCAGATCCTGAAATTCCTTGTTGTTTCCGGTCTTGTTACCATCATTCAACTGGTGTTGGCCAATGTTCTTCCGTTGATATTTGATGGGTTAACCGCGACTCTCCCCGGTTTCCTTCAGGGCATTTTCGCACCCAATACGATTTTTGATGCCACCACAGCCGAGGGGCTTGAACAAATCGGAAAATATGTGGTCGGCGGCACCATTGAAAACGGTGTTGTCGTTGGCGGCGTGGTCACCTGGGGTTATCTGCTTCCGTTCTTCCTGTCCAACTTGATCGCCAATATTTACGGATTCTGGCAGAACAAGAAAACCACTTTCAAATCTGATGCCCCGTGGTACAATTTTGCTATTTACATTATTTTGATGATTGCTTTGATCCTTTTCTCTACCTGGCTTCAAGGTTGGATCGTTGGTCTGATCGCGAAGGTTGAATGGACATGGCTTCAGGGATTGGCAAGAACCATAGCTGCCCTTGCATCCGGACTGGTGCAGATGCTGGTACTCTTCCCGATGGAAAAATTCGTTCTTCTGAAAGAAAAGAAGGATGAAAAAGAGCCCAAAGCTGCAAAATAATTGCTATCATAAAGGCCTGCAAAAAAGGTTCGCACGGATCTTTTTTGCAGGCTTTTTTTGGATTTCAAAAGATTAGACAAAAAAACGGACAGAAACAGAAGCTCCTGTCCGTTTTTCAGTATCTGTTTCTTACGCGTTCGTGTCAAGATAACCTTCCAGTTTGCTGAGGGGCTCATCGAGGAAGCCGAACTTAAACAGGGAGATCAAAATCTTGATGATCGCAACAAGCATTTTAATTAATGTTACCATTGGTATCGCCTCCTGTATTTTGATTATAACTTTATTATACCCATCTTCACGACATTTGTCAATGCCTGCCTTCACATTTTTTTCAAAAAACGCTAAGGATACAGCCATAAAATTTATACAAACTTTTTATAAATAATTGACAGATATTTGTTTGCATGATACAATAAAAAAAACAAGAGGTGTGAAGATATGAGCGTCATTGTTAAAATTTTTTCCTTTTTCCTTGCGCTGTTTTCCCTGTTTACTTCTCTGGTGAATGGGACATATCATCGGGAGGAAAGTACGATGGATGATTTTGAACTGGTTTGGTCGGATGAGTTTGACGGGGATACACTGGATACAAGCAAATGGAGCACCCGGCAGGCAACCGAGATACGCCGCGGCGGGTATTGGAACGGCGACTTGCTGGAAGTGAAGGACGGCCATTTGGTCATTTACTCCAAATATCTCGAAAACGGCGTACAGGAGGGCGACCCCGCCGGCTGGTATACGGCGCAGGTCAGCAGCCGGGGGCTTTATGAGCAGACCTATGGCTATTTTGAAGTGCGCTGCATTTTGCCCGAGGGCTACGGCCAGTGGGCGGCGTTTTGGATGAACAGCCCCGCCATGGGCAACTCGACCTATATCGACAGCCGAAAAGGCGCGGAAATTGATATTTTTGAGTCCGCCTATTTCGGCACGGACAATCCAGATAGGGTATCCAGCGCCGTACATTTCGGCGGCTATGGCATCGCGCTGACTTCCATCTCCCCCATCTATACCGGTGGTGTACACCCGGTGGATCCGTACCACAGCTTTAACACCTATGGGCTGGAGTGGAATGAAAGCGAATACATCTTCTATATCAACGGCGAGGTGGCAGCCAGAACCAGCCGGTTCCAGGTTATGCCCTCCCAGACGCCGGAATATCTGATTCTTTCGGTGGAGATGTCCGGCGCAAACGGTGTACCCGCCGATTTTGGCACCGACTGGGCGCCCGGCAGTATAGAGGACAACGGCAGGGATTTTGTCAGCGAATTTGTCATTGACTATGTGCGCTGCTATCAGTACAAATAAAGCGATACGATAACTAAGAAAAAGCGAAGCGGTTGATTCCGGCTTCGCTTTTTTACTATTCAAATATTCTCTTTGTGCGCCGGTGAGGGAGGAGGCGGGGCGGCAATGTATTTGGTCTGCATACGGCGGATAATCCGGCACCAGGGACGGTACAGTAGAAGAAGAAACAGCACCGTTGAAAGCGCATGAATCAGAGTGAAAGGCAACCCTGCACCATAAGTAGCCATCGCCGCACCCGGCGTCAATGGGGAAACAAAACCAATAATTGTCCAGCTATCCAGAAGGAATCCATAGATCAGACAGGACAAGAATCCCCACACTAAGACGCCTGCTTTTCTGCGCAAGAAGCCTGCCTGCGTCAAAATACCGGACAAATAGCCAACAAGTCCCCACGCAAACATTTGCCACGGCGTCCAAGCGCCCTGCCCGAAAAAAAGATTGGACGCCAGCGCTGCCAGCGCGCCGCACAAGAAACCCTGTGAGCGTCCCAGCGTTATACCCGCCAGAATCACCACGCCTGTTACGGGTTTAAAATTGGGCGTAGCAGCAAAAAGGATCCTGCCGACAGCGGCAACAGAAGCAAGAATGATCGGGGGCATCAACTGAGGCGCTGTCGGTTTTTGGTTTTCAAAAGAAAGCAGAAAAGGGATGCAAGCCAAAACGGCGCCCATAAATGTTAACAGCGCCTTTCTCGGAAAATCAAAAACGGCACAAAAAACCAGCAGTGCCGGCAAAAAAAGGAGCGAAACGATCTCAAAAAACAACAATTGACCAGATCTTTTATTCACGGCTGCTGACCTCCCCCGGGGAAATGGCCGCCGTTTGCCAAGTTGCGGTCAGACGGGCAGAAGCCGTGGTAAAAAAGCGATTTTCCAATAAAAATTCTCGTATGCTTTGACGAGGAAGCGTCTGTCCACGGGAAACCATTGTCACCGTATCGGCTGTTTCTGCTGCGAAAGCAAGATCGTGAGTAATCAGCACCACTGCTTTTCCGTTTCTGACAAGAGAATGGCAAAGACGGGTCATTTCGCGTTTGCCTTCCGCATCAAGCCCATTAACCGGTTCATCCAGTAAAAGCACCTGTGCACCCGTAAGAAGCAATTTGGCAAGCGCCGCTTTCTGCGTCTCACCGCCGCTTAAATCATAAGGATGACGATTGGCACAGACCGTTAAATCCATCTGCTCCAATATCTGTTTCACATCGGATTCATCATAGGAAAAACGGTCGGAAAACTCCATGAGATCTGAAAAAAGCGTGTCTCTTACAAACAGCAGCCGGGCATCCTGAGGCAAAAGTGCACAGCGCACCCCCTTTGCTTTTTGGATAGAACCCCGTGCAGGCCGAATCGCACCGCCCAACAGAGAAAGCAGTGTCGACTTCCCTTCTCCGTTGCCGCCTACCAGTGCATGAACTTCGCCGGCAAAAACATCCAGACTTGCACCGCGAATAACAGGCTGGTCTTTCTTATGGTACGCGAACCACAATTCGCGCGCTTGAAGGAGCCTGCCAGACGGCCGATTGCTTTGTCTTGGGGTAACAACGGCTCGATCTTTATAATGTTCCAGTGCTTTTTTCCCGGCAGCTACCGTTAACGGCAAAGGCTTTGGTGTGTTCAATTGATAAGCAATTTGCGCACTTTCCGGAAGCGAAGGAGCAAGCAAAGGATGATTTTCCGACAGATAATCGCAAAACGCCGGTGCATCTCCGTCAAAAGACAGGCTGCCGTTTTCCAAAAACAGCACCCTGTCACAGTCACACAGAAGACTTTCCGTACGGTGCTCGCTCAACAGGATCGTGATGCCTGTTTGCTGATGGATGCGGCGCAAAACAGCAAGAAACGATTCCGCAGCGATCGGATCCAGGCGTGCGATCGGTTCATCCAGCAATAAAAGTTTTGGCGACAGGCAAAGTGCAGCGCACAAATTACATACTTGTTTTTGTCCGCCGGACAGCTCATGTATTTTCTGATCTAAAATTTCATTCAGGCCAAAATAATCTGCCGTTTCCGCAATTCTGCGGCGAATTCTTCCTTCATCAAGCTCTGTGTTTTCCAGCCCAAACGATAATTCCCGGTATACGGTATCGGCGACCATCTGTGCGTCCGGATTTTGCGACACATAACCAACAAAATCAAAAGCCCCTTCCTCATTGCCGAACAAGCGAATAGATCCGCTTTTACTGCCAGCCGGAGCGATCTCCGGCTTTAAAAGAGAAAGCAATGTCGTTTTTCCGCTGCCGCTTGCACCGAAAAGCAAAACGAACTCCCCCTCTTCTATGCAGCAGCTTACTTCATGAAGAGCAGGTGATTTTGACAAAGCATATTGAAAGGACAGATTTTTTATTTCCACAGCAGACATTTTATCGCGTCCTTTCCATCGCAAAGAATCGGCAGCAGCAGCAAAGCCGCTAAAAAGCCAGCAGAAATGGGAGTAACCGGCGGGATCGAT
Source organism: uncultured Clostridia bacterium (assembly GCA_944380845.1). Classification (GTDB taxonomy): domain Bacteria; phylum Bacillota; class Clostridia; order Oscillospirales; family Acutalibacteraceae; genus RGIG2774. Next base: position 51,747 of record CALWIU010000010.1, read on the forward strand.
ACATAAGGGTAAAAGATAAAAGATCCGCCTGCAAACAGCAACACCGCATTGATTATCAAAAGGGAAAGGATGACGATCGTCAGGAAACGATCAGACGCCGTCATCTTTTGTGGTTTTCTTCTTTTCATTCCGCTTCGATACCCGCGCGCCATCATGCTTTTGGCTGTCAGAATCGAATCTTCCAAACTTTTTTCCAAAACAACCGTTGCGGTTCGCAGGGATAAACGAATGGTTTCTATTCTCTTGTTTTCCAACCCGCAAAGCGCTTTCTGCGTACGATCGACTTCCGCTGCTGTTCGGATCAGATCGGGGATATAGCGCAGGATCATCACAAGGCTCAGGGTAGTTGTCGGCAAAAACCCTGAAAAAACACCGAGCAGCTTTTCGCTAAGAGACAAATCATTCCAGTGAAAAAACCAAATCAAAACGGAAGAAAGCATCAAGCCGTTTGACAAGCCGTAAAGGACAGATTCAGCGGTAATGCTTCTGCCAAAGACGACAAACAGAACCGTTAATCCGCCGGTATTCACCAAAGGGTTGATGAACATCAAAAGCAAAAGCGCCGGGACGGACACGGCGACGGATGCCGCGAACGCTTTTTTTCCACCGGTATAAAGGCGGCTGAGCAGTGCCGCCGCACAGGATACGCCGGATAAAATCGGCCCGCTGACTGACATGGAGAAAATCAGCACCGAAAAAACATACAACAGCACTGTCCGGTCATTCCGTTGATAAAAAAAGTCTCGGATCAACTCATCACATCCCTGCCGCCATCCAGCGTATAAACCCATTCCACCTTGTCGCCGTTTTGCAGAACGCAGGCAGAACAGGATTTTTGAACCGCCTTGCCATTGACCAGAAAAATCCATCCGCTCATTGCCCCCGCCGCTCGTTCGGCAAGAGAATTGATGCTGTAAACATAAACGCCATAGCCGCTTTGGTGGTAACCAAGCACCAAATCCGAATTTTTGGTCACATCAAAAACCGTCATGCCCGGTTCCACTTGCAGGGTCTGCGCCGGAAGGATTGCTCCATCCGGCGCGATTGCCAGCGCGGTTTCATTCCCTGCCTTGACGGCATTATCACAGCGAACAGAAAAGGTAATTTCGATGGAATCCGCTTCGCCTGTTTCAGAAGACGGTGTTTCTGTTGAAGAAGCAACGGAGGAAGCGGGCACCACAGGCGAGGAAGAAGCAGGCGTAACCACTTGTTCATTTGTACCGCCTGCACTTGAAGAAGCGTCTTCCGAATGACTTTCCGACGCGTCTTGTGTTTGATCCGGCTGTGTTGACAAAAAAGCCGATGGGATTTCTGTTGTTGTTTTTTCTGTTTCAACAGCTGTTGTTCCCGCTTCTGTCGTACCGTTTTCATTAGACGGCGGCAGTTTCTTCGCGCAAGAGGACAACAGCAAACAAAGAATGATGCAAATCAGACAGGTGATCTTGCTTTTCATTGCTGTTTCCTCACTTTAACCCAACGGCCTGACGAAGCAGCGCGCGAGCATCGGCAGTTGTAATTTTTCCGTTCTCATCCATATCACCGAGAAGCAAAATGTTCTCCGGTTTTTCGTCCAGGTCAACGGACATACGAAGCAAAAGCCGTGCATCAAGCGTCGTGATTTTTCCGTCGCCGTTCAAATCACCACGCATGACAGATTCCGCTTTTTTTATGGCAAACAACGCGCCGGAATCATTCCAGTAATACACAATACCGTCGGCAGATGCGATAGGAGAACTGATACAATAGTTTTGATCGCTGCCGGCCGGAACATACACCTCCTGCACCTGATTGCCGTCAAAGCAGTATAAAGCGCCCGGATAATTGTTGCAGGTAAAATAAGCGCAAACGCCGTCCGCAACGCCAAGCAGCGGCGAAGACTTGACTTCAGCAGGGGTTTCAACGGTTTTTTCAACGCGCATTGCTGCAAGATCAATCACAACGAAAACACCTTTTGCCGGATGTTCCCAATCGACAGAGACTTCAAGCAGCCCGCCGACATAGGCTTTTCCGTTGAAAACAGCCGGCGATGAAGTAGATGAATAAGCAAATGGAACAGAACCGGTTTCTGTTACCTTGCCGGCATCGTCAACCGTAAAGCTATGCAGAACCCCGTCAGTAGAAACGGTATAATACGAACCATCGGCGTATGTCACAAGCGAGCTGACAGGAGCCGACAAAGCAAAACGATCCAACACAGCCCCGTTGGTTCGATCAAACACAGAAACCACGCCGTCCTGTCCGGCAATCACAACTTTACCGTCGGTCACCACTGCGCCATTCCAGTTATAACCGCCTTGCGTATGATCGCAGGTCCAGCAAATATCACCGTTTTGCGCATTGATGCACAGCAATTCACCGCGAACCGGCGCATAAGTTACACTGTCAAAGCAAACCGTCGGCACATAAAGATATTCTCCGTCAAAGGCAATGGCGCTTTGCATGCTGTGATACTGCGTCGCTCCATTCGCGTCAGTGGTAACAACAGGCTGGGTATGCCAAACGGTATTCCCTGCTTCGAGATCCACAGCCTGTACAGACGCGTCCGAAAGAGGCACGATCGCTTTTCCGTCAGCGATGGCAAGACGGCAGTTATACCCAATCAGGGATGAAAGTGCAAATCGGTTTGCGACATTTCCCTTTACATCCAAAAGCAGCAGCTCATTACCGACAGCAATTACAAGGTGACCGTCGTAGAACAGGGGTTCGGAAACATTGGTAGCCCAATCATCCGAAGCCTTCAGCGAATAGCGATAGGACAGAACCGCGGCATCCGGTAAGGGTAAAGCGGTGTCCGTTCTCGCTATATTATCAGGGTTCCCGCGAAATCTCGTCCAGTTTTCCTCTGCGGCTGTTGCCGGCACCAAAAAAGCACCGAATAGCAGCAAGCACAAAAAGACAGATACAAGCATAGTACATGATTTTTTCATTGTCAAAATCCTCCATTCTTCCATACCAAAAATAAAAAACCGGCACGAATGCAATTCGCTGCCGATTTTTTGCATGGAAAAAAACAGGACGACCCTGCCTTTTTAACAATCAGCGGCGATGGCGTTTCCCTTGCCCAAAACACCGATCACTCGAAAAATACGGCAGGTCTCCCGGCTTGCGAGTGGAGAAAACAATTCCCCGGCAGAACGCCTTCTCGGTTTAAACCAATGGCATACTGTCCTGCCTGAAACGCTGACGGTAATGGCTGTTGCCGCGGATTTGCACCGCGTTCCCTTTTCACGAAGGCTTCCCTTCGCACCGTATTTTCCCGATTTTTATTTGCTTGTTGACACAGTATAGCATAAAATAAGCGGCGGCGCAAGGTCTCGTCCCGCGCCGCAACATAAAATTATGCTTGACTTATTTCTTTATTTTTATTTTCGCTTCGAGCAGCCGTTTTTTTTCTGCGGATAAATACTGTCAGACCAAGTGCAGCTAATACAAGAGCAGAACCTCCGGAAATCAATA
>CALWIU010000011.1 GCA_944380845.1 uncultured Clostridia bacterium
GCGCTGTCGTTGATATACAGAATCGTAATGCTGTCCACGGCCGGGGTGCCGTCGGCGGAATAGGTTTTGACATGCGCGGCATATTCTTCGGTCATGGGGGCGCTGTTTGCCGGCACGGCAGCATAGCATTCCTGAGAAATGGCAAAATCCGTTACCCCACTCAGCTGCTGCATGGCGTTTTCCAACGCGGGGATGTTATCCACTTCTTTCAGCAGCACCTGTATATCATAGTCTGACAATTCCATCGCGTAGTTGGTGGTGCCGATCAGCGCGTCAATAAAGCTGCCTGCCGACACAAAGAGCAGGACGCTCAGAGCCAGAGCGATAATGGTGTTCCGATATTTTTTGCGGTTACGGCTGAAATACTTGCGCGCCAGAGCGGCAGGCACACCGAAGATTTTGTAGAACAAAGGCGAATATTCACGATTTTTGCGTTTTTTCGGGTTTTTGACATCCTTGCTCTGGCGAATGGCCTCAATGGCGGAAAGCTTTGACGCACGCCATGCGGGAATCATGGCGGAAACGAGCACCGTGCCTACCGTTATGAGGATTGCCAAGGCGATGCTCAACGGATGAACCGTTAAGGTCATGGGAATTTCAGAAGCGTCGAATTTACCAATGGAATCCCCCAAAAAATACAGGGTTACCGCTATGCCGCCAACGCCGCAAACGCAGCCGAAAGGTACGCCCATCAGACAGACCAGTGCCGCCTCGATAAAAACAGACCGGCGAATTTGCTTCGCTGTTGCCCCCACCGACGACAGCAAACCAAACTGACGGGTGCGCTCCCCTACCGAAATAGAAAAAACGCTGTAGATGAGTGATACCGAGCCAATAAAGATAATCAGAATAAACACAATCCCCATACCAATCAGCATACTGCGCATATTGTTAAAGCCGCTAACCCCGCTGAACGCCAGCAAATCCCAGTTAACATCGTAGGAATAAGTTCCATCGTTCAGCGAATAATCGGCAATCATTGATTCCAGATTCTTCGCCGGATTGTTTAAGAGAAAATACAGGTCATAAATACCGTCCGCCGAAAGCGTGCCGCCGCCGACAATGGCAGTATAGCCCGGAGCGGTGAGAGCTTCAAAATTTGGTCGTTCATAATAGCCTGTGACGGTAAAGGTACGCGGCTGTGCGTTGACAATCTCTTCTTCTTCATAGGTATACGGATTGTTTTGGGAAAGCAATGCGCCATCGCTTTGGCGGACTCCGATGTTCAGGGAAAGGGTGCTGCCGATGGGGACTCGCTCACCGCCGAAAGAAAAATAGTGCTCCGGCAGCAGGATTTCATTTGCCGTCTGCGGCAGGCGGCCATCCGTCAGGTGCACCGACATGTTTTGCATAAAGGCTTCGTCGCCCTGCAACACATAAAAGTACGGTTTACCTGCATTGTCGGTGGAGGCTGCGGCATAGCCAAGCTCTTTGGCCAGAACGAGCGATTGCACCCGCTCATCAGATGTAATATCGTCGACAAAACCGCTGCCTGCGCCGGAAATGGACAGATGGTAATTCCCGTTCTGCGCAATCATAATTTCCGTCCCCCAGGCAAAGGCACTGGAAAGAAGCGTAGTCACGGCGGCAAACATGGCAGCCGACAAAATGACGCCGATAACGGTGACAATGGTGCGGGTGCGATTCTGCTTCATATTTGCCCAGGTAAGGCGGGTTAAAATTTTCATTTTCCCGTCACCTCATCCCGCACGATTCTGCCGTCCTCGATAGCGATGATGCGCTGTGCCTGCAGGGCGATGTTTTCATCATGGGTGATGATGAGGATCGTTTGGCCGTATTTCAGATTGGAGGTTTTTAACAGCTCGATAATCTCCTGGCTGTTTTTGGAATCCAAGTTGCCGGTGGGCTCATCTGCCAGTACCACCGCCGGGGCGCACATCAGGGCTCTTCCGATGGACACCCGCTGCTGCTGACCGCCGGAAAGCTCATTGGGCAAATGTTTCTCCCGTCCGCGCAGCCCCAACAGATCAATCAGCTCACCGAGCCGATCCTCGTTGACCTCCCTGCCGTCCAGCAATACGGGCAGGGTCATATTTTCACGCACATTCAAAACCGGGATCAGGTTATAAAATTGGTAAATCAACCCCACCTCCCGGCGGCGGAACACTGCCAGTTGGGCATCTGACCCGGCGTAAATATCCTTGCCGTTCATAAACACCTTGCCGGAAGTGGGTTTATCCACGCCGCCCAAGATATGAATCAATGTAGATTTACCCGAACCGGACGGGCCGATAATGGCGACAAACTCGCCCTTTTCCACTGAAAACGACACATCATCCAGCGCCTTGACCTGGTTATTACCGGTGCCGTAAATTTTGGTAATGTTTTCTGCTCTTAAGATTTCCATAAGTAGACCTCCTTCTTTGGTTTACGGCTATAGTATACGCGGTCAAGGTGACGCGTCGGTGACTTCTGGGTGACAGATTTGTCATAATGGATCACACTGCTATGCGGCGTGCGCAGTTCGTTTTAACTAACCACAAAAACAACCAAATTTATAATCCACACCCGATGAGCGCCCCAATCTTCACCCTTCCATCGGTGCGCCCAACGCGGCGCAGAGGCAGCGCATTATACGCTCCCCTTATAAAATCTTATGGTAAACTGTGCGCCGCCTTCGGGGTGATTGGCGGCTTTTACGGTGGCGTTTTCGAGGGCGAGAATCCGCTGGGACAGAGCAAGACCGATGCCTACGCTTTTTTCAGAGGAATTTTTTCCTTTATAAAACCGCTCGAACAGATGCGGCAAATCCTCCGGGGCAAAGCCCTTTCCAGTATCGCGGATGATCAGTTCGGTATAGATTGGATTTTCCCGGCCGGTGATATACAGTGTGCCCGCTTGCATATGCTCGGTGCAGTTTTTGACCATATTGCCCACCGCTTCCACCGTCCAGTCCCAATCGCCGCAAAAAGAACCGGATACATCCGAAACCAGCATCTGCTCTTTGATGTCCATTACAATCGCCAAGGGGCGGCAGGCGGCGTCCACCACATCCGACAGGGAAACAGGCTCTTTTCGTAAGACCACTGCGCCGGCGTCCAGCCGCGCCAGTTTCAAGAGCGAGGCCACCAACCAGTCGATGCGTTCGAGCTGCTGCCCGGTCTGCATACAAAGCGACTGCCGTTTTTCATCCGACAATGTCTGTGCTTGTAACGACGCGGTATTCAAATGAATCGCCGTCAGTGGAGTACGCAGCTGATGGGAGATATCCGCCAGAGAATCCGCCAGCATCGTTTTCTCTTTCGACAAAAGTTCCGTCTGCTCCCGCAGGCGAAGCACCAGTTTGCGCAGCTCGCTGTGCAGAATCGAAAGTTCTCCCTCATCATATAAAGACAGCTCGATATGATCGTCGCCGTGCAATAAGCGGTCAATCTGCTGGGCGGTTTGCGCAATGGCGGCATAGCGTTTCCGGCTGTCCAGAAAATACACAAGCAGCACCAAAACGCCCGCCGCTACCACTGCACACCCCGCCTGCCAGGAGAAGAAAAAGCAGGCCGCAGCGCACAAAATCATCACACACCCCATAAGAAAAGCGGTTTTTCGCACATAAGGATTCCTGAAGATTTCCATACTTATTCCCCCGCCTTATAGCCAAGTCCGCGCACCGTTTGAATCAGCGTCGGTTCTGCCGGATCGTCTTCAATTTTTCCGCGCAGACGCTTGATGTACACAGTCAGGGTATTGTCATTGACATACTCCCCTGCTGCGTCCCAAATATCATTGAGGATCTGCGCACGGGTCAGCACCCGACCTCGATTGTTGATAAAAATCAGCAGCAGCCGGTATTCCAGCGCTGAAAGGAACAGATCCTCGCCATTTTTTGTGACCATTGCCTTTTCAGTGTCGATGCGCAAATTGCCAAAGGATACAACCGACTGGTTTTTTCCGGCTCGGCGCAGCACCGAGCGAATCCGGGACACCAGCTCCCGAGGACGAACGGGCTTGGTCATATAATCATCCGCGCCCATATCCAGACCAGCCACCACGCTGTATTCATCGTCGGTAGCGGTCAGAAAAATCACCGGCAAATCGCCGTGGGATTTAATATAGGAACAGACAGAAAAGCCGTTGCCGTCCGCCAAAGATAGATCCAAAAGCGCCAAATCGTACTGCCTGTTTTCCAGCTTTTCAATGGCATCCCGCTGCCCGCCGACCGCCTCCACCAAAAACCCCTCACCGGTTAAAAATTCGGAAATGGATTTGACAATCGCCTGATCATCCTCAACAATCAACAGTTTTGCCATCGGCTCATCCTCCGTTTTTCTTTTTTCCTGTATTATAAACAACCATAAAAACACTGTCAACCGTTATAAAACGGAAACGGGAGCCGTAAAACAGCTCCCGCTGTGACACCTTATTTACTGTTTTTGCGATAGCGTCCGAAGCGAAACAGCGCAAAAGAATCGCTGCCGGAAAAAAGCGGTCGATTCTGCTGCGTCAAGCAACTGGCAGCGATTTTTTGCCGACCACCGTTTTACCGGAGCCGATGCTCTGCCCGGATGTGCCGTCAATCCAATTCAAACAGGCCGGTATACAGACTGTAGTATCTGCCTTTTTTCTCGATCAGCTCGTCATGGCTGCCTTTTTCAATGATTTCACCATGTTCCAGCACCATGATGGCGTCAGAATTCCGGACGGTTGACAGACGATGCGCAATGACAAATACCGTTCTGCCTTCCATGAGCTGATCCATGCCCTTTTCAATCAGACGCTCCGTACGGGTATCAATGGACGAAGTCGCCTCATCCAAAATCAAAACCGGCGGATCCGCAACAGCGGCGCGGGCAATGGCAAGAAGCTGTCTTTGTCCCTGCGACAGGTTGCCGCCATCGCCGGTAACCGGCGTCTCATATCCCTTAGGCAAACGACTGATAAAATCGTCGGCATTGGCAATTTTTGCAGCACGAACAATATCATCATGCGTGGCGTCGGGATTGCCGTAGCGAATATTTTCCTCTATTGTGCCGGTGAACAGGTGCGTATCCTGCAAAACCATGGAAAGCGAACGACGCAAATCGTCCTTTTTGATTTTTTTAATGTTGATGCCATCGTAGGTGATCTTTCCCTGCTGCACATCATAAAACCGGTTGATCAGGTTGGTGATCGTGGTCTTTCCGGCACCGGTAGAGCCAACAAAGGCAATCTTCTGACCGGGTTTGGCATACAGGCTGATATTTTTCAAAACATCTTTCTTGCCGTCATAAGAGAAGGTTACATTTTCAAACCGCACATCACCGCGCAGCAGCGTATAAGTAACAGAGCCGTCTGCCGCGTGCGGATGTTTCCATGCCCATACGCCGGTATGATGATCGGCTTCGTGCACCTCACCGTTTTTATCCAGCGTAGCGTTAACCAGTGTAACATAACCGTCATCCACTTCGGGAGCTGTGTCGATAATATCAAAGATTCTCTCTGCGCCCGCCAAAGCTGATAATATATTGTTAAACTGCTGCGAGACCTGGGAAATCGGCTGGGAGAACTGACGGGTATATTGCAGGAAGGACGCGATATTGCCGATGGACAGCTCGGCTGAAACACCGCCGAGGAGAGCAGCGGCCGTACGGGAAATCGATGAAAAATCCGGTACCGTCAGTACAATCAGCGCGCCCATCGCCGCTGTCATGGCAAAATTGAAGTACGAAATGTTCCCCATGATCGGCATCAGAATACTGGCATAGGTGTTCGCATTGGTAGCCGCCACACGGTATTCATCATTGATTGAGGCAAACTCATCCTTGGTCTTTTGCTCACGACAAAAAACCTTGATGACTTTTTGTCCTTCGATGTGCTCTTCGATATATCCGTTGACCACACCGACTGCGGCTTGCTGACGGCGGAAAAACATACCGCTTCTTCCGCCGACAATTTTAACAATCAGCGCCATAACCACCAGCATGATGACAATCAGTCCGGTCAGGGCAGGACTGAGCACCAGCATCATGATAAAAGTACCGATCAGCGTGATCATTGAAGAAATGATCTGCACCACGCCCTGAGAAAGCGCCTCACGAATGACATCGATATCATTGGAAAAACGGCTCATCAACTCACCGTGGGTGTGCGTGTCGAAAAATTTCAGCGGCAGATCCATCATTCGTTCAAACAGATCTTTTCGCAGGCTGTTCAGTGTAGAATGCGAAATCACGAGCATAATTCGGCTGTAAGCGTACTGTGCCAGCGCGCCGGCAGCGTAAATGCAAAGCATAAATACAAGATAGCCCAACAGTTTTCCGTAAAGATTTTCGCCGGTATTGAGCATCTGTTCAATAATACCAATGGTGGGTGAAAGCATATAGGTGCCGGCAATATTGGCGCCGGAACTGACAAATACCAGCAAAAATACAAGCGCCAGCATACTTTTTCTTTTATCCAGATAACGGAACAATCGAATCAAAGTGCCTTTTGCATTTTTAGGCTTTTCAAAACGCATTCTCCGTCCGCCGGGGCCGCCTGTATGGGTATTTTGTTTTTTCTCGTTCATGGCTCATATCCTCCTTTCTCAACCTGCCATTGTCCCTTCCTGCTGTGACAGGAAGACTTCGCGGTAGATATCATTGGATTTCAAAAGTTCCTCATGCGTGCCGATCGCATCGATTTTTCCGTTCTCCAGAACAAGAATTCGATCGGCATGCTGAATGGAGTTGATCCGCTGGGCAATAATGATGGTGGTCATATCACCGTGCGCTTTTTTCAGTCCCTCGCGGATTTTCGCGTCGGTCGCTGTATCTACAGCGCTGGTGGAATCGTCCAAAATCAGAATTTTCGGTTTTTTCAGCAGCGCGCGCGCAATGCAGAGACGCTGTTTCTGCCCACCGGACACATTGACGCCGCCCTGACCCAAATCGGTTGCATACTGATCCGGGAAAGACATGACAAATTCATCTGCCGCGGCTGCATCCGCCGCGGCGCGGATCTGTTCCATGGAGGCATTTTCATCGCCCCAACGCAGATTGTCTTCAATAGTGCCGGAAAACAGGACATTGTTTTGCAGCACCATTGATACGGCTTCGCGCAGGTGATGAAGCGTATATTCCTTTACATTTCTGCCGCCGACAAGCACTTCGCCTTCTGTCACATCATACAGGCGGGGAATGAGCTGCACCAGCGAAGTTTTTGAGCTGCCGGTTCCGCCGAGGATACCGATCGTTTCACCGGAATTGATTTTCAGATCGATCTTCTCCAGAACATTCCGTTTGCCATCCTTTTTGTATTTAAAATTCACATGACGGAATTCAATGGATCCATCCTTGACCTGCGCATCCGGATCGGCGTCCTTATCGGAAATATCCGGCTCCGTGGTCAACACATCTACAATACGGCTCATGGAAGCGCGCGCCATAACGGTCATGACAAAAATCATCGAAATCATCATCAGCGCCATTAAAATCTGCTGGATGTAGGTAATGAAACTCATCAATTCGCCAATTCCCATCTCTCCGCCGAGGATCATTCGCGAACCGAAATACAAAACGCAGAGAATGCAAAGAGAAACGCCCATGGTCATAAAAGGACCATTCAAAATAATCAGTTTTTCAGCAAAAATCGAGGAATCGCGCAATTCGTCATTGGAAATTCGGAACTGTTCCTTTTCGTACTTCGCACGAACATAGGCTTTAACCACACGGATTCCAATCAATTTTTCCTGAATATAGTTATTAAACCGGTCGTATTTTTTAAACATGGCCTGAAAACGCGGAAACGATTTGATACCAATGGTCAGCATGACCACAGCCAAAATCGGCGCAACAACCAGGAAAACCAGAGACAACTCAAAATTGATACCAGTTGCCATGGAAAACGCCAAAATGAACATCAACGGCGCACGGACAAACATCCGCACCACCATCATAAAAGCCATCTGCACGGTATTGATATCTGTCGTCATACGGGTAATCAGGGAACCGGTGGAAAAAGCGTCAATATTGGAGAAGGAAAAATCCTGCACCTTATCAAACAACGCCTTGCGCACTTCGCTGCCGAAGCCCATACCGGCTTTGGCGGCACAGCGAGCGGAACCAACGCCGCACAAAAGGGAACAAATCGCCAGAACCACCATGACCAGACCTGTGGATAAAACAAGATCTATTCCAGACTTTTCTCCAAATCCGAAGCGCAAAAGAATATCCACAACAAAACCGCTTTTTGATTGCAGTGGCGCTCCCTGAATGCCGCAGTCAACAATGATGGACATCATATAAGGAATAAAAACTTCAATGACGACTTCACCGCAAATAAAAATGGGGCTTAATATGGCGGGAAGGCGATATTTTTTTGCGTAGGGAATCAACTTTTTAATCACTGCTCTGCCTTCTTTCTTCTTTCTTTTTGCGCCCGATCCATTTCAAAGGCGCGGACGATCTCTGTTTCCGCATCGCCGTCCAACAGGTTTTTAATCAGACGATCCATAAAGCCGTTCAGTTGTTTCAGCTCATCAGCACTGAAATTGCCGAACATTTTTTGATCCAGTGCGTTGCAAACCGAAAAAAAAGCATCAAGCGCGCTGCGACCCTTTTCCGTCAATTGTATGATGTTACGGCGCATATCTTCACCATCGGCTGCTTTGGATACAAAACCATTTTTTTCCATCCGCTTTAAACTGACAGTAATGGATGCAGGCGACACATGCAGGTCAGCAGCAATGTCCTTCTGGGCGCTGCCTCCGTTGCGCTTCAAAAAATCAAGAATCATCGGCTGCCCGGCATACAGCCCAACCGTTGACGCGTTCTTTTGAATATAATACCGGTGAAGCACCGCCAGCGTCACGATCTTGCGCATCATTTTAGAATGTGCCAATACATTCGCCTCCAATTTGATAAACGGTTTACTATTAAGCGCTTAACTATTATTATACGCTGTTTTTTTTCGTTGTCAATTGTGAAAACCGTTGAAATTGCGATTGCATTATAAGGCAAAATCCGGTATAATGAGTGTGTATTTTAAAGATTGGCAAGGTTGCATTATGGCTCGTTTTTACCCTTTGTTTTCCGGCAGTTCCGGCAACTGCTCGTATTTTGGCACCGCCTCCGAAGGCGTTTTGATTGATTGCGGCATGTCTGCTAAACAAATTATCCTATCCCTGCAACAGGCCGGTATTCGTCCGGAAGGGATCCGAAACATATTTATCACGCACGAGCACATCGATCACATTCGCGGCGTTCGTGTTTTTGCAAAAAAATTCGGCTGTACGGTTTATGCCTCTCCCGGAACCCTGCGGCAGCTTCTTTTGGGCGGACATTTGGACGGCGTGACACACTTTGACGAAATCAACGAACAGGGAGTCGAAACCGATCACCTGAAAATTACACCGTTTCACACCTCCCACGATGCAGCAGACAGTGTCGGTTATCGCATCGCTTTTTCCGATGGGCGCGTCGCCTGTGTTGCCACCGATACCGGCATGATTACGCCGGAAATAAGAAAAGGAATCGAAAAAACCGATTTTATTTTGTTGGAATCCAACCACGACCCCGATATGCTGAGGACCGGTTCCTATCCCCCGCCGCTAAAGGCTCGTATCGCATCCAATATCGGTCATTTGTCCAATGCGGTCTGCGCACAAACCGCCGTATCTCTTATGCAGGATGGCACGACAAGGTTTGTTTTGGGGCATCTTAGCCGGGAAAACAACACGCCTGATCTGGCGAGGCAAACCACCCTTTCGGCGCTGACCTGCGCAGGCGGCACAGAGGGCATGGATTTTTTATTGTCTGTCGCTCCGCCCCGATCCAGCGGCGGAATCACCATTTTTTGAGGGAAGCTTCATGAACATTGACATTTTGTGTGTGGGTCGTTTAAAAGACCGTTTTTTTGAAGAAGCCGCATCGGAATATCTCAAACGGCTCCAAGCCTATGGGAAGGTCTCGGTTTGTGAGATTCCCGCCTGTTCCCTTCCGGAAAAGCCATCCGCCGGACAAATTGAAACGGCACTAAAAAAAGAAGCAGAAGCGCTCAAAAAGCACATTCCCAAAAACGCTGCCGTTTTTCCCCTTTGTATTGAGGGAAAAGCAATCGACAGCGAATCATTTGCCGATTTGATTAAAAAAACCGCCATTGGCGGTCAAAGTACACTGGTCTTTATCATCGGCAGCAGCTATGGGCTTGCGGAAGAGTTAAAAAAGATGGGCAAGGAACGGCTTTCTCTTTCTCCAATGACTTTTCCGCATCGTCTGGCGCGCATCATGCTTTTGGAGCAGCTTTACCGCGCTTTTACCATAATTGAAGGAAAAACCTATCACAAATAAATTTTTGCCGCAAGAAAAAACCAACCATTTCCCTGCGCAAACCTTGTCGCGCAAGCGGTCGGCTCTCTGCTGGGAATACCGGTGTTTTTTTCTCACCACATCGTTACCCTTATCTATATAAAAGCAGAATATTCGCTTCTCAGCGTGTAAAAAAATTGTTCCCTACCCGCTGACAGACTGCAAAAAAGGAAGCTGAAAAAGGCTTTGGCGATTTGAGCCGTACAAAGGTACTGCCCTCTCGCCAAAGCCTTTTCGCAATAAGATGATTATTTTGATGTTTTCTATTTGCGGTTCCATTTCTCTTTTTTTGGGTGGTTCAGCCCACTTTATCCGCCGTCTGAAGAAGCAGGGGATCCGCTCTGTTTCTTACTTTTTCAGATGAGAAACAAGCGAATACACGCGATCAACCGTTTGCAAACCAAAAGAAGAAAGAACACAAGCGATTTTGGTACGCAGGTGAGATTGTTTATCTTTAAGCGCATAGGTCTTGTATTTTTGAATGTTATCGGCGATGTGCTTTATTTTTTCCGGAGCTGGTGAAGGATCTTCCATCATTTTCAAATAAACTACAATGTTCTTTTCCACCAAACGATAATAAAAATCCGGAAGACACTGCGGCATTTCCGTTTGAAAAACAGGCAAAAGCATATCATAAAGCCGGACATAATCATAATACCGCTCGCCGCCGCTGGAATGAACTGCGCTGTCCTCCCGCTGATAATAGGTATACAGGCATTTACCGGTATGTGCCAGTCGGCGACTGCGCAGAAAATACAGCAGGCAAATATAGCTGTCTTCCCCCAAAGCCAGCGCAGAAGGGGCAATTTCCCGCAGCCACGCTGTGCGAAACAGCTTGCAGCAAAGCGCTGTTGAACAGCAGCTGTCATGAAAGACCCTGTGAATGGTTTCCTGCGGAGAAAGGCAGATAACGCCATCCGAAAAGCCATATTCTTCACGGGTTTGCCCATTGTCAAACAACATCCGATGAGCGCAGGTGGCAGCATCGGCGTCAAATTCATGGATCGCCTGGTAGAGCGTTTCAACATAGTCCGGGTCAACGGTATCGTCGCTGTCAATAAAAGTCACATACTCGCCGACTGCCTGGCAAATGCCGTCAAATCTGGCGCGCGAAACGCCGCCGTTGGATTTGTGCAGCACGCGGATTCTCTCGTCCTGCACTGCCAACCGGTCGCAGATTTCGCCGCAGTGATCCGGCGATCCGTCATCGACTAAAATAATATCCAAATTTTGATAGGTTTGAGACAGCAGGCTTTTTACCGCATTTTCAAGATACTTTTCCGTTTTATAAACGGGAACCACAACGGAAATTTTCTCGTTCATTTTCAAGATCCTTTCCCGTCATCACGCCATAACGGCTGTTTTTTCCAGATCCTTCTTTTTCGCCGCATTTTTATTTCTTTTCTTCTCTTTCAGAGCCGTTGCGATCCATTCAATCAACAGCACAACAAAAATCAACTGAAATGCAATACAGGAAAGCGATTGATTCAGATTATTCGGCGATAACACATTGAAGTTTACAAAGATAAAGGCATCGACATAATTCTGGAACGGCCGCAGTATGTACGGAAGAGGAATGATCTGGATCCCGAAAAGGATCAGGTAAACGATATCCAGCGACAGTGCTTTTTTGCTGCGCTTGTTCTTCCGTGAAGGATCACAAAGGAACGCTACAAACGCGGGAATCACATAAATCAGCGTATAAAACATCGCTACGGCGTGTACATTGAGCATCAAATAGCAAACGATAAAAATCTTTTGCCATTCTTTTTTGCAAAAGAACCCTGCAATCAGCGCAATCGCTTCCGTCACAAGGAAAAGGACAATTCCAAAAGTCTGAGCGCTCTCGCTGCTGATAACATTCGCGTTGCCTAAAAAATAGGCGATGTTTGCCGCGCTGGTACTGTTAAAGGTAAAATAGCTGCGCTTATTTGCCCATTTCAGCAGATTGGTGAAGAGCCGCCCCACAGAGCCGTCGGTATTATACACCTCCGGATCCAGTTCGCCGCTTGCCAAACCGGCTTCGATTTGAGAGGCAAGGCCGCCGGTTTCCGGCGTAATCAACTTTACCAAAAGATAAGGCAGAAGGATAGCGGCAACACCATACACAATCGTTCTGGCAGCAGCCTTGTACTGTTTATCGTAGATCAAAATAATTCCGAGCACTGCCGGAAACATTTTGAGCCCCGCAGCCACTGCCAGCGCAAGGTCAGAAAGTTCCCGCACCACTTTATTTTCAGAATTACGGAAGAACAAAAAGAAGGCGCAGCCGACAAGCGCAATCAAAGAAGTATTTCCGCGCTCCAGACAATAGGTTACCGGGAAACTGATAATCAGGAAAAAAATCAATAAATATCTCCAGCGATCAACGCCGGCTTTTTCCATATAACGATCGATCATTTTTGCCAAAAGCAAAACACTGACAAAGGCAACCATAAAAAAGAGAACAACACAGATTTGGCTCATCTGCATTTCATAACGATCGGCAAAAGGAATCTTAGCCAGTTCAGACGGGATCATGGAAGCGAACATATGCATCAGCAAAACACTCAAAGGCGGATAAATGGTGCTTCGCTGATAGACCCATGTCAAATCGGATGAATCACGGATCGTGTTAAAAAAGTCCATAAAATGATCCGAATAGGCGTCATTCCAGAAAAACATATCCTGAAGGCTGTCGCCGCGCGTCAGCGCCGCCAGTTCCGCGGATAGGAAGGCACAGATCGCAAAGGCAATCAAAAACAGGCGATTGATAATCACCGCGTTACTCTGCCCCAGCAACGGACTTTTTTGCTTGGCTTTTTTCACCATATGTTTAACCTCCGACTTCGGGTTGCGTAATAAGGATAAAAGTTTACAATCTATTGGATTTTATCACATTTGACCATATCTGTCAATTCCAAAAAAAACCGTTTTCGACAAAAAGCACGGCGTGCCGCTGCGCACTGGTTGGAAAAAATTTCCCCGTTTGTGACTTGGTCACGGAATCAGACGAAAAATAAGGGTATACTGATGACAAATCCAACAAGAAAGGAAGATTCGCTATGGCGATCCTGCATATCAATTCATCCGATTTTAACAACCTGAAAAACAGTGACAAAACCGTTCTTTTAGACTTTTACGCTGACTGGTGCGGCCCCTGCCGCATGGTGGCTCCCCTTCTGGAGGAAATCGCTGCCGAAAAACCGGAAATAACCGTTGCCAAAGTCAATGTAGACGATGAACCGTCACTTGCCGCCGCTTTCGGTGTTTCCAGCATTCCAACGCTGGTCGTCATGAAAAACGGACAGATTCTCAAAACGGCAGTCGGCGCAAGACCGAAAGAGCAGATCCTTTCCATGCTGCCCTGATCAGCCCCCGGCAAGCTTACAAAGACGCTGTTTGTCAAGAACCGTAATTCCCTTCCGGGCAACTTCGACAAGCCCTTCCGATGCAAAATACTTGAGCATACGCGAAACCACTTCGCGAGCGGAACCGATATAGCCGGCGATTTGCTCCTGTGTCAGGGCGATCACCGGCGTTCCGGTTCGCACGGTTTCGTCATATAAAAACAAAGCCAGTCTGCGGTCCATGCTCATGAACAAAACCTGCTGCATGACCCACATGACATCTGAAAACCGGCTGACAGCCGTTTCGAGTGCAAAAATTTTCATATCGGGATTTTTTTCTGAGAGAGACGCAAAAATCGGCCCGGCAATGACAATACATTCGCTTTTGATATCAGCTTGCACAAAGACATCAAAAGTCAGGCACTGCAACACACAGGAAGCGGACAGCATACACATATCCCCGGGAAGCAGCCGGTAGAGCGTCACTTCTCTTCCCTCTTCCGACATGATATACAGCCGCAGGCTGCCGCTTCGGACAAAAATAACGCCGGCACAGTCTGTGCTGTCATGAATCATCTCGCCCTTTTGGTACATTTTAACTGAGGAATGCAAACAAAGCCGTTTTTGGTCTTCCTCTGACAGCTTGCGCCAAAACGGCAGTTTTTCCTGAAAAAAAGCGGTAAAATCCATGCGCTCCATAGATGCGCTCCCTTCTTGAAATGAGGTAATGCTATATGAAAATCGTAATCGTCGGCGGCGTTGCCGGCGGCGCCTCAGCCGCAGCACGACTTCGCCGGCTGCGTGAAGACGCTGAAATCATTCTGTTGGAAAAAGGCGACTATGTTTCCTTTGCCAACTGCGGGCTGCCTTATTACATCGGCGGCGTCATCCGCGAAAAATCCAACTTAACCCTGCAAACGCCGCAGAGTTTTTATCAAAGATTCCGCATTGATGTCCGAATCAAAAATGAAGCGGTGAAAATCGATGCGGCGAAAAAACAGGTGACGGTAAAAAATCTTTTGACCGGGAAAGAATCTGTCGAAACCTATGACGCATTGATTCTTTCGCCCGGCGCCTCACCGATCCGTCCGCCCATACCGGGCTCCGACCTTGACCATGTTTTTACCCTGCGCGCCATTCCCGACGCACAGCGGATAAAAGAGTATATACAAAAACACCAGCCCCAAACCGCTGTTGTCGTCGGCGGCGGCTATATCGGCGTAGAAACCGCCGAAAACTTAAAAGAAGCGGGGCTTTCCGTCTCTATTGTCGAAAAAAGCGATCATTTGATTGCTTCGCTGGATGCAGACATGGCAGCTGAAATTCACGCCGCCTGCCGGGAAAACGGGATCAGCCTTTCTCTTTCCAACGGTGTAAAATCCATTGAAAAAAGCAGGGTTGTTTTGGAAAAGGGAGAACTTCCCGCCGATCTGGTTCTTTTGTCTGTCGGCGTTCGTCCGGACACCGGATGGCTGAAAGACAGCGGAATCATGCTCAATGACCGGGGCAGCATTTGTGTAAATGAGCAGATGCAAACCAATCTGCCAGGCGTTTACGCGGTGGGAGACGCCATTGAAGTGAAGAATTATATCACCGGAAGCGCTGCCTTCCTTCCGCTGGCCGGTCCAGCCAACAAGCAGGGGCGCATTGCAGCAGATGTGATCTGTGAACAGCCCGACCGCTACAGCGGCACACAGGGAAGCGCCGTTTTAAAACTTTTTGACCGCACCGTCACTTCTACCGGATTAAACGAAAAAGCAGCAGTTCAGGCAGGTTTCGAGTACGATAAAACCTATCTATACTCGGCGAATCATGCCACTTATTACCCCGGCGGCACAAATATGTCCATCAAAATTTTATGGGACAAAAAAACCCTACGCCTTTTGGGGGCGCAGATCGTCGGGTTTGCGGGTGTGGACAAACGAATGGATGTTCTGGCAACCGCGATTCACTTTGGCGCACGGGTGACCGACCTGGCGTCATTGGAACTTTGCTATGCCCCGCCCTTCGGCAGCGCAAAAGATCCCATCAACATGGCTGGCTTTGTAGCGGAAAACATAATTACCGGGAAAATGAAACAGTTTTTCCCGGAAGATGTTGCCGCACTGCCTCGGGATGGAAGCGTCACGCTTTTGGATGTTCGCACCAAACAGGAAACACGGTTTGGCATGATTGACGGTTTCATCAACATCCCGCTGGATGACCTGCGGGAAAACCTTACGCTTCTTCCGAAAGACAAACCCGTTTATATCCACTGCCACAGCGGCTTACGCTCCTATATCGCCTGCCGGATCCTGACGGGATACGGTTATGATTGCTACAATCTTGCCGGAGGCTGGCGTCTTTACCGGGTGATTCAGGAAGACGCTGCGCGGCGCTAAGGAGCCCCTTATGAATGGCAGGAATGCTCACCGCAGCCGTGAGCGCCGCAGGTATGCCCCTCGTCGTGGTGCGCATGGTGACTGCATTTTGCATTCGGATCAAAGGAGAGTTTCCCTTCGGCAAGCTGCGCTGCCGCCTGATCCGCACTGCCCTGCACCCCGCCGAACACCTGAATGCCAGCCGTTGCCAGCGCGGTGCGGGCGCCTGCGCCAATGCCGCCGCAGATCAGCGCTTTGACGCCAAGCGCAGCAAGGAAATCTGCCAATGCGCCGTGGCCGGTGCCGTTGGTGGCAACAATGCGGGACGAAAGCACCTTGCCGTCCTCTACCTCATACACTTTAAAAGATTCGGTATGACCGAAGTGCTGAAAGATCATTCCGTTGTCATAGGTTACTGCTATTTTCATTTCTGATCGCTCCTTATCCATATAAAAGCCCGGCACAAGACAGTCACGCTTTTTCGTGTCGTTTTTTGCAGCAGACACAACCCTTTTCGCTGCCATCGCACAAACGGAAACAACCGCCCTCTATGCGAAGCGATGCGCCTTCAAAAAGCGCCTGTGCGATTTTCCTGCGGGCGGAGTCGTAAATGATCTGTACCGTCGGGCGGGAAACCTGCATGAAGGCTGCTGCCTGAGACTGCGAAAAACCTTCTCTGTCCAAAAGGCGCAGTGCTTCATATTCATCCACAGATAAAATGACCGTCGCTTTTGCGCCGCAGACAGGACGAAATTCCCGGCATTTTGGCAGCGCACAAACTTTGCGGCATTTGGTCGGACGAGGCAAAGCAACCACCCTTTCTTTGCAAAAAGCTTTTGTCTCTATCTTACCCCTGTTTTTAGCATATGTCAACAACCAGACTGAAATTCTTGCTTTTCAGCCAGACAAATTTCCTGTCGGAACTACGCTAAGGAGGCGCCAATGCAATATTTTATTTCTTTTTTAGAGGGAATCATCACTTTTATTTCCCCTTGCCTTTTGCCGATGCTGCCAATTTATGTGACATATTTTGCCGGCGGCGGCGAGAGAAACACGGCAAAGACACTGAAAAATGCCCTGGGTTTCGTTACCGGTTTCACGATCCTGTTTGTTGCCATGGGCGCGCTTGCGGGTACGCTGGGCGGTTTTTTTGCAAAATACCAAACGGCTGTTAACATCATTACCGGCCTGATCGTGGTCTTTTTCGGCCTGAATTTCCTTGGTATTTTCAAATTCAATCTATTCAAAGGCATAAACGGAAAAATGAATACAGAAAAATCCGGCTTTTTCTCGTCCATGCTTTTCGGCATTGTGTTTTCTATCGGCTGGACGCCCTGTGTTGGCGCTTTTCTTGGCTCCGCGCTGGCGCTGGCTTCCCAACAGGGACAGACGATGGTCGGCATATGGATGCTGCTTCTGTATTCGCTTGGTCTGGGCATTCCCTTTGTGGTCAGCGCCATTTTGATCGACAAGCTGAAAGGCGCGTTCAATGCCATTAAAAAACATTATAATATCATCAATAAAGTCTGCGGTGCCCTGCTGATTGCAGTCGGTATTTTAATGATGAGCGGGCTCATGGGAAGACTGCTCACCGCACTTGCCTGATAAAGGAGAATCGATATGAAAAAAAGTAGTAAATGGATCATTGCAGCCGCCGTCTTCGTTGTTTTGCTCATTGCTGCAGCCGTACTGTACAACACCCTTTCTGATGAATATCGGCCGGATCCGCTGGCAACCGATTCTGCGCAAACAGAACAGCAGACCGATGCAGAACAGGGCATGACCGGGGACAACGCCGCGAGCGACACCACGGAAGATGCCGCTTTAACAAAAGCACCGGATTTTGCCATGCTGAATCAAAACGGCGAAACGGTTCGACTGTCCGATTATTTCGGGAAGCCTATCGTTTTGAATTTCTGGGCTACCTGGTGCTATTACTGCAAGGAAGAAATGCCTGATTTTAACGAAGCATACGGCGAACATGACGACATTCAGTTTATGATGGTCAATGTCACCGACAGCTATCAGGAAACGCTGGAAACGGCAAAAAATTATATTGAAGAACAGGGTTTCTCTTTCCCGGTGTTTTTTGATACCGAAACCGAAGCGGCTTCCCTTTATGGGTTGACCGGTTTGCCGAAAACCTATTTTATCGATAAAAACGGCAATCTGATCGCCCACGGAAACGGGATGCTGACACGGGACGCGCTGGAACGCGGCATTGCGATGATTACCGAAGAATAAGAAAGAAGAAAATCGGCCCGCCGGGAAAAGTCCCGACGGGTTTTTTCCTACCCTGAACAGCGTTTGCACAAAAAAACCGGCAGTCCAAAAGGACTGCCGGTTGATAGCTAAACAATTATGCTTCGTAGACGCTGACCTTTTTGCGGTCTTTGCCCAAACGCTCAAAGCGAACGGTGCCGGTCACTTTGGCATAAAGGGTATCGTCAGAACCCTTGCCAACATTGTTGCCGGGATGG
>CALWIU010000012.1 GCA_944380845.1 uncultured Clostridia bacterium
CCCCGTCAGGAAACGCTTTGCCCCGCCCGCCGGATCCGCACTTCCACCGTGACGGAAACTTCGGCGTTTTCCAGCAGCTTCCGCCAGTTGGCGGCGCCGGTTTCGCTGTCGTCAAGATTTGTTTTGCAGTACCCGGTTTCCTTTTTCAAAAAATTCGGGTAAAGTCCCAGCGCGTCCAATCCGTTTTGCCGCGCGGTTTTTTCGTAAAACGCGGTGATCCGCGCCGTCAGATCGGTTTCGGCGGCTTTCGCAATGGCGTCAAGGGCAGCTTTATCGGCTTCGCCGTCATATTCGGTCAAATCACAAGCCAGCCGCAGGGTCATTTCGTCCCGGCTTCCGCCGTCGTCAAGGGTCATCCGGCTTTTCGCCTCGTTTTCGGTACAGCGCAGAGAAAACGCGCCGTCTGCATTGCCGCTCAAAAGCCCCTGCTCGCTGCCCGACAGCATCGACAGCAGTTCGCTTTCACGCTGATCCAGCAGAACCGTTTGCCCTTCGCTTCCGACCAGCAAAATCCCGTTCGGCACCGCCTGCTTTTTTTCATCGTCCTCCATGACAGAAAACACCGGCAGCCGCTCCGCCGTCATTGGATCGGCTTTTTCGTTCAGATATTCATACAGGCGCGGCGCAATGGTCTGCGCGGTTTTTTCTCCCTCCAAAAGCGATTCTTCCATCTGACGGGCGGAAAGACTGTCGCCGCCAGCCAGCAAAACATCCGCGGCGCTGCCTTCCGCTGCCGCCACCAGAACATGGGCGCGCAGCTGAATGCTGCGGATAAAAAAATCCGGCGTATAGGCGTCCGCCGCCAATTCATCGCTGAAAAGCAGCAGCCGGTTGTGGCTGTAAACCGGCTGCTTCCCGGTTTGTACCGTCAGTTGGGACAAGGCTTCATCGGCGGTGCTGCCTGTCACCGTATACAGGCGGCTTTTGTCCCCCTCGCCGCCCTCCTCGCCGGTTCCGGCGTCCAGCGTCTGCACCGTCAATTGCAAACCGTCCTTTGTCCGGTCGATGGCAACCGCTTCCACAATCAAATCATCCGAAAGCTCATGCCTGCACGAGCAGAAAAGCAGCGCCATACAGACGACAAGCAAAAGCAACACGCCTTTTCGCATCACAAGACCCCGCCTTTCGATTGAATGTTTCGTTTTTTCTTCAGCGACAGCGCCAGCGGCAAAAGCAGGGCGCCGACCGCAAAAAAGACAGAAAAAACCGAGCTGTCAAAAAAGGAAAGAACGGTATTTTCGTCGCGGGTAAAAAACCAAACCCCGGCAAGCAGCGGCAGCGCGAAGAACAGCGGCGCGCGTTTTTCGGTTTTCGGCGAAACGGGTACAAGGGCTTTCAGCGCCAGCGCGGCAAGATACAAAAAGAAACCGACCTTCACAATGACCGCCAGCGTCCAAACCCCGCTCTGGATCGCATCGGCACGCCGGAACGCGCCCGTCTGCGCCAGCACCGTGACCGTATACAGCGGGAACATCTGCCCGTTGCCATAGGCGCCCAAAACGGCTGCCGTCAAAAAACTCATCACAAAGATCGTTGCCAGAAGACCGCCCGCCCAGAAAAACAGCGCCGGCACTTTTTTGCCTTTCAGCCGGTCGGCAAGCAGCGGCACAGCGGCAATTTCCGCCGTTACCCCCACCGAATAGCGCGCAACGGACAGAGGGATCGAAACGCCGTCATAAAACAGGGGCGTGAGGTTGTCCGCTTTTGCCTGCCCCGTCAGCAGGGCGGCAACCACGGCGATCACCGGCAGCAGCACCACTGCCGCAACCTCCCCCGCCCGGATCAGCGTGCCCAGCCCCTGGTACGCGCCATAGCAGGCAACGCCCAGCAGCAGTGCCGAAAACAAAATCGTCGGCAGTCCGGGCAGCATCACACTGCCGCAAAACAGGTCAAAGCGCAAAAGCGTAGCCAGCGCGGTCAGGAGGAAATAGACCAGATAAAAAAGCCCCAGTCCCCGCGACAATGCGGGATGGATTTTACGCGCGGCGGTCAGCAGGGACTCGTCTCCGTTTGTTTTCAGATAAAACGCAACCGGCACCAGACAGACCAGCAGCAGCGCGGCAAGAAAGAACCACGCCGCCACATTATCGCCGGTTTTCGCCCCCTGAAAGTGCGTGCCGATGAAAGCAAAGCTGACAAACAGCCGGCAGACCAGCAGCAGAGCAAAAAGCGCTTTCGCGTCATACGCTGCCCTTTTCATGTTCCTGCTCCCCTTCCTCTCCGGCAAGCGCCGGATCATATTGTTTTTTCTGCAAAAATTTCCAATCCCGGCGCATCACCGCATCGCGTTTAAGCGCCGTCATACGAAGGGGCGCAAACGGCAGGGTATACGGAATGCCATACGGACGCTGGGCGCAGAAATTCAAAAGCAGCGCGCCCGCACCCAGAAAAATGCCAAAAATGCCGAATACGCCGCCAATTACAATGAATACCAGCCGCAGCACCGACACCGGATCCTGGATATCGGAAACCACCGCCGAAGAAACCGCCGTCAGCGCGACAATAATCAGCATCGGCGCACTGATCAGATGGGCGCTGACCGCCGCGTCACCGATAATCAGCGCACCGACAATGCTGATGGTATGACCGACGGATTTCGGCATTCGCAGACCCGCTTCCCGCACCACCTCATAGATGATATGGATCACCAGACTTTCCACCAGCACCGGGAAAGGCGTCTGCCGCTGGGACGACACAATGTGCCCCAGTACCGAATCGGGCAAAATTTCCGGATGAAACAGCAGAACCGCCGCATACAGTCCGGGCAAAAATACCGCCACCAGAAACGCCACTGCCTTCATCACCCGCAGGAAAAACGCATAATACGGCCGCTTCAGGTAATCATCCAGCGTATGAAAGTTTTCAATAAACAGAAAAGGAATCAGCAGGGCGTGCGGCGTACCGTCCACGATCACGCCGATTTTTCCTTCGGCAAGCTTGGCGCAGAACACATCCGGCCGCTCGGTGCTGCCGACGGTGGGAAAGACCCGCCAGCCCGCCGGTTCCAGGAACGACGACAGACAGCCGGAGCCGGGCACCAGATCCAGCTGGACGCTGTCAAGGCGGCGAAAAACCTCAGCGACCATTTCCGCGCTTGCCCGGTCTTTCAGGTAGCAAACCAGCACATTGGTTTTTCCGGTTTGCCCGATCAGCCGGTTTTTGATGCAAAGCCGGTCGGTCGCAAGGTGACGGCGCACCAGCGTTGCATTGTCTTTAAAACTGTCGGTAAAACCGTCGTGCGACCCCTGATCCTGCATATCGCTTTGCGGATCGGAAATGGCGTGCTTCGGGTAGCCCTGCACGCCGAATACCAGCGAACGCGCCACGCCGTCCACCAACAGCAGTAAATTTCCCGCGATCACCGCCGCCGACGCATCTTCAACAAAAAAAACCTCGCTTTGCTGAACATTGGCGGAAATCCGGTCGCGCACCCGTTCATAAAACGCCGGCGCGCTTTCGCCCGCCGGATATTCCTGTGTCAGGGGCAAGGTCACGCTTTGAAAAATTTCCGCATTGTTGCACATTCCGTCCAAACAGATCAGCGCCGCGCGGATCGAGCCGAGAGAAAGGCGGCGGATCTTAAAATCAAAACTATCGGCAAAAAGCCCGCCCAAAGCGGACAGATTATCGGTCAGGCTTTCGCAAAAAGGGGTTTTTGCTTTTTCCGCAGGGAAAGACTGGTATAAATTCATAACATCACCGATAGCAGTTTGCGTCTGAACGACAAAAATATACCATGGAATCCGTCCTTTTTTTCGGAAAGACTATAAAAAGAAAACACAACGGAAGGTGAAACCATGGCTGTTACCCTGCTGAGAACCGTACTTTTGTATATCCTGCTGTGCCTGTTTGTGCGCGTCATGGGCAAACGCCAGATCGGGCAATTGCAGCCTGCGGAATTTGTGGTGACGATGCTGCTTTCGGAAATCATCGCCATGCCGATTGAAAATCCGAATCTGCCGTTCTGGAACGCGGTAGCCGCCGCGTCGGTGCTGGCGGCGCTGGAAATTCTGCTGTCGGTTTTGTGTCTGAAAAGCGAACGCATTCGCCGAAGCGTACAAGGAAGCGCGATTTTGATTATCAAAAAAGGAAAAATCGATGAAAAGGCGCTGCGGGATCTGCGCTTTACCGTGGACGATGTGCTCGAAGCGCTTCGCAAAAAGGATATTTTTGACCCGGCGGAAGTGCAATACGCCATTGCCGAAACCGACGGCAGCCTGAGCGTGCTTTTGAAATCGGAAAACCAACCCCCGACCCTCAGCGATATGAGCATAACCAAACCGCCGGCGGAGCTGCCGGTCGCGGTGGTCTGCGACGGAAAGAAGATCAACCGTCCCCTTGGCGGCGTCAAAATCGACGACAACCACATTCAAAAGCTGCTGAAAAAACAGAAACTGCGCGTAGAAGATATTTTGCTGATGTGCGCTTCGTCTGACGGCAGCGTCACGGTGTTTCCAAAGGAGAAGAAAGAATGAAACGACTGTTTGCAGCGGCATTTCTGCTGCTTTTCGCCGTCACGCTGACGGTTGTCAGCACCCGTTCCGTTGCCCGTTCGCTGGAAAAGCTGCAAGAGCAGGCGCAGCAGATGATCGAAACGCCGACGCAGGCGGCTTCTGAACAGCTATGGCGCATCTGGGAGGAAGAAAAAAAGAGCCTGACGCGCTGGCTCGGCAGCGAAACCCTGCGGGACATCAGCGGCCGGATCGCCGACCTGCGCGCCGCCGCAAACGACCCGGCAGAGATCCGCCGTGCTGCCCGGGCGCTGGCGGCAGCCCTTTCCCCCTGACAAAGCGCCGAAACCCCACAGCCGGAACCATCCGCAAAAGCCCCGAAAACCATTTTCCGAAATTCCCGGAAACCGTTTACCTGAATGTAACCCTGCCGAAAACCCACAGAACCGCCCCCGGGAACCGTTTGCCGACCCATCGGAAACCGCTTACCTAAACGCAAACCATCCGGAAGCCCGCAAATGCCCATAAAAACCGACGGAAAGAACCGGCGCCCCTTGCCCGCCTGCCGCCGGTTCCGGACAGAAAACAGACGGCAGGAAAGAAGAAGAAAAAGGCTTTGGCGATTTGCGCCGTACCGGGGTACAGCCAGCTTGCCAAAGCCTTTCCGCAAAACAGATGCTTCTTGTTCTGTTCCTCGGGGGGCAATCGCCGCCGCCATGCGAAATATCCTTTTCCTTTTGTTTTTGCCGGTTCCGTCCGCCAGAACACAAACAAAGCCGCCTGCTCCCTTCCGGGAACAGGCGGCTCTGACAGGTTTCCTGTTTCAGATCAAAACCTTAGTTGGCAAAGATCGTATTCAGCAGATTCTTGATCATATCCAGAATCGAACGCAGGAAGTTCATCAGCTGATCGAAGAATCCGGATACGCCCTGCTC